>JBOFBL010000625.1:0-2864 GCA_051645545.1 Casimicrobium sp.
AAGCGATGGCAAAAAAGCGCCACGAAAAACTCGATGGCTCACAAGAATTCATTGGGCAAGGGCTTGCCAATGTTGCGGGAGCGTTCTTCTCATCGTACCCTTCGAGTGGCTCGTTCAATCGTTCGGGCGTAAATGTTGCGAGTGGTGCAAACACGCCTTTTTCGGCAATTTGTGCGGCGCTGTTTCTCGTATTGATTTTGTTTTTCGTCGCACCGCTTGCGAAGTATTTGCCGCTTGCTGCGGTGGCGGCGGTTCTGTTTCTGGTCGCTTGGGGACTGATCGATCATCGCGACATTGCGCATTTGCTGAAAGACAAGTTTGAGCGCATCACCTTGATTGCAACCTTCATTGCGACACTGACCTTGCCGCTCGAATGGGCTGTGTTATTGGGTGTGGTGGTTTCGTTGATCGTTGCTCGCGTTGCACGTTTGGCGAAGCAGGCAAAATAGCGCTCGACCTGTAGGAGCGGTTTACCGCGACCAGCTTCGCGTTGCGCTAACGTTGGTCGCGGTAAACCGCTCCTACAAAAACTCTTGATCGCGACCGGGGTCGCTCCTACATTTTTATCTCGATGATCGACCAATACGCCGTGATCGGCAATCCCATCGCTCAGAGTAAATCGCCAATCATTCATTCGATGTTCGCGGAAGCTTGCGGCCACGCAATCAGCTACGAACGCATCGAAGCGCCGCTCGACGGTTTTGCAGCAACGGTCGACGCGTTTCGCGCGCGCGGCGGTCGCGGTGTCAATATCACTGCCCCGTTCAAACTCGATGCTTTCGCCTACGCAACGCATGCGAGCGAGGCGGCGCGCATCGCGGGCGCAGTCAATGCGATGAAATTCGACGGCGAAAAAATCTACGCCGAAAACTTCGACGGCGTCGGCCTGGTGCGCGACATCGTTGCGAATCTGGGCGTTGCTATTCGCGGCAAACGCGTGCTCTTCTTGGGTGCGGGCGGCGCAACACGCGGCGCACTCACACCATTTCTGGCGCAAGCACCCAGCGAATTGGTCGTCGCCAACCGCGATCTCGGTAAGGCACGCACCCTCGTCGACGAGGTTGCAAAAAATTCGAACGCGGTGGCGTGCGACTATGTATCACTAGCTAGTGATTACACCTCGCTTGCCAATCAACCGTTCGACATCGTGGTGAATGCAACGTCTGCGTCGCTCACGCAGGCGCTACCACCAATCTCCCAGGCCGTGTTTGCGCGCTGTACGCTGGCCTGCGAACTTGCTTACGGCAAAGGCTTAACACCATTCTTAAAACTCGCGCAACAAGGTGGCGCCAAACAACTCGCCGATGGCGTGGGCATGTTGGTCGAACAGGCGGCGGAAGCGTTTGCCTGGTGGCGCGGCGTGCGCCCACAAACAAAAACCGTGATCGACGCGCTGACAGTACCCCTGGTGTAGCGGATCGAGAAAGAAGAAACGCCGACCGGATGCTCATTCGGTCGGCGTTCTTGTCGTCTATCCACTGAGGGACTGCACGATTAAGCAAGCTCTTCGGAGGGCAGCAGCCATGCTCAATCATGCAGACCAACCAAGTTCGCGTAGGTAAACGCTGAATAAGTTGGCGAGAGGGATGCAGTGCGAGGCGTCGTTGGGCGACATGTACATCTGCACATGAGCCCGACGACAACGAGGCAATGCACCCTCGCAGCCACTTATTCAGTGTTTCCTTAGCCTGCTCGCAGGCCTTTCACCATGGTGTCGAATTCCGATAGCGAGAGTTTGCTGTCCTTGTCAGCATCGTACTTATCAAAACTCTTCGCGGCTTCCGGATCGAACTTCTCGAGCTCCGCTTTCGACAACGAACCATCGGCATCGGTATCGATGCGCTTGAACAATGCATCGGAGCTTTGCGATGAGGTTGGCGCTGCTGGGGTCGCAGGTGCGGCAGCTGGTGCGGTCGGTGCTTTTGGCTCTTTCGCGGGCATCGTCTGCGCAAAGGCAATACCTGCTGCCAGCGCCGTGACCACTGCGGTGGCCGGCAGGAAGAAGCGAGTAGATTGGTTTTGTTTCATAACGTCCTTTCAAGACTAGCTAACGGGAAACCCGTAGCCGCTACTCGCAGGGATCATGCCAGTACCTGTCACGCAAGCCGCAACACCAATCTGTATAAGGCTTTGAGCGTTTTTCACTTGCTGTTCACCGAGCATCGAAAAACGCCTTATTTGTCGTGGGTTCGCAACAGAATAAGTTCCGCAAAGTCGGGCACATTGCACGCAGTCACGCTATGCGGCGATTGTGCGCGAGCACACTTTTGTTACCGTGTAGCGACACTTTGAGCGCTTAAAATCGTTGTTTTCGCCCATTCACTTTCAATACACATCACCACACACATGGATCACGCTCTGCTCTCCGCCACCGCCCGTGCAATGGTTGCCCCCGGCAAAGGTCTTCTCGCCGCCGACGAATCCGCAGGCACTTGTGCCAAACGATTTGCTGCTGCCAACATTCCCGACAGCGAAGAGATGCGTCGCACTTATCGCGAAATGCTCTTCACGACGTCCGCGATGAAGTCAACGATTTCCGGCGTGATCCTGCACGACGAAACACTGCGTCAAAAACATTCGAATGGCAAACCGTTTGCGGAGTATTTGAATTCGATCGGCGTGATTCCTGGTATCAAAGTCGACGGTGGCACACGCGACATGGCGCTCGCGCCCGGCGAACTCGTCACCGACGGTCTCGATGGTTTGCAAAAGCGCATGAAAGAATACTTTTCGCTCGGCGCGCGCTTCGCGAAATGGCGCTCGGTGATCACGATTGGCGAGAACATCCCGACCGCGCGCTGCATCTGGGCGAACGCACACGCGATGGCGCGCTACGCCGCGATTTGCCAAGAGGCCGGCATCGT
>JBOFBL010000626.1:0-6582 GCA_051645545.1 Casimicrobium sp.
GTTGGAGCAACTTGGGCTATGGAAATAGCCACCATAGCGGTGGCGCAAAAAGTTGGGGCCGCGTGAGCGACCCCGTTTAGCCGCTTTGAGCGGCTCACAATACTTAAAGCCCCCGGCTTTGCCGGGGGATGGTTACTTGAATCTGCATAGTGCTACGGAAAAGTTGCTCTATCTCGACTGCGGTACGAGGACCGCTATCTAGAGCGGCTTTACAAGCCATCGCGGCATACCATGCTGCGTCAGCAGATGTCTCTTGTGCGTATCGCTCACCAACCCATCCTTTATGGTTTTTTAGTGGCGTACCAACAATAATTCGAACAGGAATTTGCGTTCCTACATCGCCGCCACCAAACCGAAACCCAAACTCTAAACATGGCGTTTCTCTCCATCCGCCGGGTTTGGTTGCATCATCGACTGCATTTATGGCCTTAAAGGCAAATATGCTTGGGTTAACCGGTGGAACAATCGGGTAACCCATTGCTGGAGACGAGACTTGTCGAATTAGGTTTGCGAAATTCTCACTTTCGGCTTTGTTAGCAGTCGGAGAGAAGCCCAGCGCACTTTTATCTGAATACGAAGCTTCATACGACGGTGGCACTTCGCGACCATTGTTGGTACTTTGACCGTTTCTGGTTTGGCTAACCGGATTGTTTCCAGCGATTTGAACGTTGGGTGAACCTTCCTGACTACGAATATCGTTCGGCTGGTTTGGAGCTCCCTGCACGCCGCGGCTATCCATGTCTCTTCCATGATTAATTTTCGCCCCTTCCGCACTGATCCCTTTCGATCCTCCGCCGCCACTAGCAACTCCTTTGGTTGCGATAGTCTTCACAACATCACCTGCAACTTGTGCGAGTGCAACCTGACGCTGCATCGAAGCTCTCATGTTGGCACTAGCAATCTGGCCTGCATCAGTAGCTGCGTTCGTCGTCGACTGCTGCGCCGACTTCATCGTATCCATCAGCTGTGCCATACCGCTCATATCGCGGAACATATTGCCGTTTTGCAGGGCACCAAGAACGGCGCCCAACCCCGCAGGATCCGGCAGCGCCGACGGGTTGACGATATTAAGCACTGGCTGACCAAGTTGCCCTGGTTTTGTATCGTCAGGTTGCGCGCGCGATCCGCTTTGAATTGCAGCAATCTCAGGTGCTTGCAGCGGAATCGGTGAATCCTGCCAATTCCAGAAGCGCGTTATGTCTAGTTTCTCTGCTGAATTGGAGCGACCGAGTACCGCCTCGGCAAAGACGCCCGCAGTTGGAATCGGGATTAGACGCGTATCTGGTTTGCGTTTTATTCCAGTGAAATGACGCTCTTTCAACAGTTCACTCCACGTGAGTTCAGTGCCCTTGCTCGAAGCGACGCCCGATGATTCCTCATCGTCTACAGGCGCGCTAAAGACTAAGTAGTCGCCAGCAATCGCTAATACACGGGGTTCTACAACTTCAATCAGGGGTTTGTCTTTCCACTTATGCCCTGCTAGCAACGTTGCGATCATCGAAGAATCTAAACTCCTAAAAATAGCGCGGCTATAGTGCGCCTGATTCGCGTTCAAATGTTTCAAAAGCTTGGTCTTGCGGTTCTCCTGATCGTTACTCAGTGTTGCGATTTTAAAAAAACTACCTGCCATGGTTTCTTCTGGCAACTCAATCGGTAAGTCATTTAATTCAAATCGTCTGCCCATATAGGCGAGCGACAAGGTCATTTTGCCTTTCGCCGCCGCGGTTGATCGTTTGCTAACTAAGATTGAATCAAGCTCAATCACGTAGGTAGAAGCTGGTATTGCAACCCAGTTCTGACTTTGCGCAATTGAATGAGTAGTCATTTCTCCCGAAGCGCTAAGTTGTACCTTGTCAACCGCTACGCCCTCGAAAGAAATCGCCAAGAGTTCGGTGTCATCGGGAAGCATCGGGTTATTTACACCCCGGCGAAACAGTGATTGCCCAATGATTTTGGAAATACGAGCAATGTTGCTTTTGTCCCACACATGAAGTGTGGGCGATGAAGCAACGGTAGGGCGCGCTGGTACACGTTCGCCACCTGTTGCTTGATTGTTTGTGGGTACAGTACCCGCAATTTCTCCATTGGAAAATGCGGCTTTATTGGTTGAGGCAGCCTTATCCGGAACGGCCCAGTACGGCATTGATGGCGTTGAAGCGGTCAGATTCAGAGTCACGGCGGTTGTGTCGTCTGCCAGCAGGCCTGCGACTTCCCTAGACAATGCAGCTTTGAACAGAGCGCCGCGAAATTTCGAAACGATGTCATCGTCAAAATTGACCAAATCCATTGGGATAAACAAACAACGATCCACGCGATGAATGTCGGCTACTGTTCTATAGACCTGCACTACTTCGTAATACTGCACCGTCAGGGCGTGCATATGGTTATAGTTCGCGACAAGGCGCGTGCTAATTTTTTCGTGCTCGGACTGACTAACCTCTTTGACAGCACTAGCACGACGGCTACGCACCGAGCTTGAGTGCTGTTCTGTGCTGTCATTCACGTTTTGAGCCATCTCGGCCACAGTGGTACGCGTGCCCGAGGACCAAGATCGCGTCGCACCGTTCGTCGAGGAACTTGCAGACTGTGACACGTTAGCGGAATCACTGATCCCGCCGCTCGGAGAAAATAGGTTAAAGGTATCTACGCTGACATTGAAGCTGTTGTCTTGATTAGAACTGGTTTCAGACCTTGAGTTGACACTGCTTGTCGCCCCTCCCGATTGCAGATCGCTCGCGACACCCGATTGCACTTCACTTATCGCTCGGCTATGCGAAGTTGATGACTGCAAGGCTTCAGCTTCCGTGATCTCCTCCGCCGACGACGATCGCGTCTTTCTGCTCCAGTCAATCACCGCAATGCGTGTGCTTTCACCAGGGGCTAGTGCTAGCGAATGCAACATTTGGCCAAGTGTGATGCCAAGTACGTACCAAGACTGCGAAAGCGTGACTAAAGCGCCTACTGCGGGAACTCGAGTGGTGCTTGGCGCAGCTTTGAGGGCGTCGTTCAATGAGAGCGGTTTTTTGACTTCAGCAAGCGTGTCTGTAGATTGCCCCATATCGAGCATGACTAGTCGCTCGTAGTAAACGCGCTCAGTGGGGTATTCACCAAAACGAGGCAAAAGATCTGAAGCGTTGTCCTCTCCAGTTAGAGCAGAGACAGGCGTTGTCCCGCCGATGCTTTCGCTCACGACCAAGCTAGCTGCCAAGTAAGGCCCCCAAATGGCGAACTCACGGATAGTTTTAGTACCGAAGGTAGCCTTGAATGCATTAGCTCGCTCAGCGCTGATACCTCTTAAGAACTTGATGTCGAGCGTATCCAGCTGTTCAAGCGCAGTTTGCGGCGGATCTGCATGTAGCCAATCGTTTGATACCAACCCAAATCTTGTTGATCCGCTTCCCCCGCTCGCTGCTTGGCTAATCGTTCTAGCCAGTTGGAAAAGTGAATTTACGCCGAGATCGAAAACGGTCTTGACGCCAATTTCTTCAAGATGAGGCAACGCGTCTTCTCTAACGCCCATCAATACGTTGACGGACGATTGCAGAATCTCCGTCGGGGTTAGGTTTTGAGAATCGCTTTTCAGAAAATTCGCAAACTGACTCAGACTCATTAAGCTCTTTCCTTTATTCATAAGGTGCGTTGTACGCTGGACTGTGGGAGCAGCGATCCGGTCATCCTCTTGCAAATGTAAAGACGTAAAGTCTTACGCTTTTCGGACATACCAAAGGTTTTGTTTACCGTGCGAGTAGCGATCACCCCGCAAGGATAAGCGCCGTTTTTTCCTTTGTTGAAAGCCCGCTTCTGGCCGAAACCGGCTAGTCGCGTGACTCGTTTAACTGATTTTCTTTTACAAATCACTAGATGGTCGGTAAATAAGTTTGATTTCGTTTTGAAATCAACTTTGATCAAAAGTGAATTTTTTGATGTCTGAGGACACCTTTTACTCGCAATTCTGGCTAGATCGAATTACTTGAACCCGTAATCAGCCATCAAAACACCGCGACGAACACATACGGTTCGTGGGCGCACTACGTTGAAATCTGGCAAGTTTTGCGCGAGCGCTTTCACATCGAAATCACCTAAGCGACGTGTGCGGCCGTCGCTACACTGACTCGTGCCGCGGGCAGGGCGATCGCCCATTTCAATCGGCGTCGCAACCAGCGGTTCATGCAAGTTCGCGAGTACGTTGGCATCGATTGAGGTGGGTGCGAGGAGCACGACACTCGTGCGTGGCGAGCTCGCGTAGGCCCGCGAATCGTTGGTTGACGATGCGGCGCCGGGTTTTAGATTTGCGGCATCGATCACGGCGCCGCGAGCGCGCGCTGCGCTCAAATTGGCTGGTAGTGGTGCGCTCGCAGGGGTGTAAGAGAGTTGTGCGTTTTGCGCGATGGCGCTGCGTCGTGCGCTCGATTCGTGTGGCGAGACACGTAGCGTTGCGGAGTGCGCCGCGGATTTTGCTGCGGCTTTTCGCTGTGCTTCGAGTTGCGCGAGCGTCGGCGCGCGGACGTTTGCTTTTTTTGTGAGCGTTGATTTCGTCGATTGCGCGCGTGTGATGGCGCGCTCGTTTGCAGGCGACTGCGTCCGCGCATGCAAGCAGTCGTGCGCGAGTGCGAATGCAAGAAACGCGAGCACTGCATGAAGCGAAGTTGGTCTCATCTCGATCCCGAAAACGTTTTTATCGCGGTACGCTTCACGCGATTATGCGCAGTGCGATCTATGCAGCAAAGCGTTTTCTGTGCAGTGTTGAAATACGATCCGTGGCGTCTTAAAAAACGCTTTTTCAGTGAAATAGAAAATTATATGAATGCCCACTTTGATTGGGCGATTATCAAATAAATACTTAAATTCAACTTAAATTGAAAAATGCTGCACGCCCCAATTAAATTGGAGGTTATAGGAAAATGCTATAAGCGTTTTTTCGTCAACGAAATCGATGGTTACGCGTAAGCGGTGCGCCACGAAAGCCCTGCGGCTGTGTTCGTTTTTGGTTTGTATTCGCAGCCGATCCAGCCCGCGTAATCGCTCTCGGCAATCGCATTCATTACGAACGGAAAATTGATCTCACCGGTGCCCGGCTCATGTCGACCGGGCACATCGGCGATTTGAATGTGGCCGATCTTTGCGAGGTTGCTTCGAAGCGTTGCGACGATGTTGCCCTCGGTCATTTGCGCGTGATAAATGTCGAACATGATCTTCACGTTGTCTCGTTTAAGCGCGTCGACGATGCGCGCAGCTTGCGATTGGCGCGATAAAAAATAACCCGGACGATCAATCGGATTGAGCGGTTCGATGAGCACCGTTTTTCCAGCCGCTTTCGCGCGATCTGCGGCGAGGCCGATGTGCTCAATGTAGCGTGCTTCGCAATCGGTCTCGCTCGCGCTGGAAGGCATGATGCCGGCCATCACGTGAATCGATCCGCAATCGAGCGAGCTTGCGTAATCGATGGCTTGATCGACGCTCGCGATGAATTCCGTTTTGCGCAGCGGATTCACCGCGAGCCCCCAGTCGCCTTTTGTTGTGTCGCCCGGCGCGGTGTTGATGCCGATCAGTTTGAGCTGATGCCGGTTGAGTTCCGCGCGCAACGCTTCTTTCGTGTGTTCGTAGGGAAACCAGCATTCAACAGCGTTGAAGCCATGGTGTGCGGCAAGCGCGAAGCGCTCGATAAACGGCGCTTCGGTAAACATGATCGAGAGATTGGCGCTGAAACGATACATCGTAGGACTCGCTTTGCTTTGTTGAGATGTGCTCGGGGTCTTGCGTCACACAATACCTGACCGCGCGCGGCGAACACGAAATGAACAATCGCGTTCGCGCTAAAAATGATAACGCCCGATTAAATCGGGCGTTAAAAAGTCACCGGTTATCGATAAACGCAGTTACTTCGTCATGAATCAGCATTTTTTGCCGATAGAAAAAGAATCGGCCTGGTGCGTACGAGTTAAGCCGCCGATTTCTCAGCATCCTGTGTCCATTTGCCTTTCGATGCCAGCGAATTCATCTTGCAGCGATGCGCAAACGCGTCCTGCGCCGCTTTGTAATTCTCTGGTTTGCCTTTCCACACTTTGAGTGCAGTGAAGTGCAGCGCGCGGCTGTAGCTGAATGTGAGCGGCCATGGATTACCCGAGAGCTTGTTCATTTCGTTCAAATGCGCGGCGGAATCGATATCGCTTTGACCGCCAGATAAGAACACGACGCCCGGAATTGCCGATGGCACCGTGCGCTTTAAACATTCGACGGTGCGTGCACCAACCGTCTTTTGATCCGCACGATTTTTTGCGTCTTTTCCGCTGATGACCATACTCGCTTTAAGAATGGTGCCTTCGAGCCACACGCGGTTGTCACCCAGCTGCGCGAAGAGGGTGCGCAGCGTGGCCTCGGTCACGTCAAAACAACGATCAATCGAATGATCGCCATCGAGCAGCACTTCCGGTTCCACGATCGGAACGATGCCGGCCTCTTGGCAAATCGCGGCGTAGCGCGCCATCGCGTGTGCGTTCGCCCAGATGCAGCGCGCGGTCGGGATGTTCTCGCCAATCGTGATCACCGAGCGCCATTTCGCGAAGCGCGCGCCGAGCGAAAAGT
>JBOFBL010000627.1:0-8866 GCA_051645545.1 Casimicrobium sp.
CTTGACCTGGCTTCACGCCGTTGGGTACGTCTTTGCGCACGCGAAGTTTTCCGTTGGGATTATCGAAATCGTGAAACGCATCGGCGAAGGTCGTGATCGTCGCGGGCAGCTTGTGTTCTTGCAGCGTTTTTACCCACGCCTTGCACGGCGCAGCGGGCGTCCAATCGTCGGCCTCGCCAATCATCAGCGCGAGCGGCGAAGAAATTTTTGGCACGCGCGCCGACATCATGTAATTCGTGCAGCCCGGATAAAACGAAATTGCTTGCGCGAATTTTGTTTCTGGCGAGAGCTCGTCACCAACGCGTTTCGTAATCGTTGCGAGCACCGTGCCGCCACCATGCGACCAACCCCACAACACGAGTTTGTTCGCATCAACATCTTTGCGTGCGAGCAACCATTTTTTCGCAGCAAGCACATCGTCAACGCGATCAGACTGCTTCAATGTGCGATCAGAAAATTTCTGCGTGCAAATCTCTTCGAAGCCGCGCGAAGAAAAGCTTTCGGGAAACACGACGATGAACCCGCGTTCAACGAGCCAGTCTTTCCACATGGTGTGACGCGGATTTAGATTGCCCTTCGCGCCGATGCCACCGCAACCGTGCAGCATGATTGCCGCAGGACGCAGCGATTCGGGCTTCGATTCGGGCATGAACACCTGCGCGCGGAGTGTTTTTCCATCGCCGATGTGCGGCGCGGGGATTTGAACGATTTCGGCGTGAATCGAACTCGAGCAAAGCAGCGTGATTAGTAGTGCCCAACGCATCGCTACGGCGTTGCCGCGACCCAACTTCAAACTTGTTTGTGGTTTCATTGTCGCCGCCATCGTTGTCTAGCAAACGCTGGGTCGCGGCAAGCCGCTCCTACAGGTGCGCGTTGTTCACGCCGAAATTGTGTCAACCGCAGCCGGAAGTTCCCGCGGTTTGCGATCGGCGCCGATCGCGACATAAGTGAGCTGCGCCTCGGTCACTTTCGCCACCACGTGACCGCGATCGCGCTCCGCGTACACCTCGACGTCCACCGTAATCGACGTGCGCCCGGTCTTCACGACCGTCGCATAAAAACTCACCACATCGCCAATCTGTACGGGTTGCTTGAACACGAATTGATTCACGGCCACCGTCGCGATGCGGCCGCGCGCGCGTCGGTGCGCCGGAATGCTCCCCGCTAAATCCACCTGCGACATGATCCAGCCGCCAAAGATATCGCCGTTCGCATTCGCGTCGGCCGGCATCGGGATCACGCGTAGCGCGAGTTCTTTATCGGTGGGCAGAGAGAGGTTTTCCATTCGAGAGATGCTAATCGCAGTTGCGTAAATTGCTTCGGGCAATTTGTAAACAAAAACGCCCGCGCATAGCGGGCGTCATGTGTACAGTGCGAGAGTGACTAGCCCAATTGCGCGAGCATGTTCTCCGCAAACGAACAATTCGCAGGACCCACGCCTTCGACGTTCACTTGCTTCACAACACCTTTATCGACGAGCAACGAGAAGCGCTGGCAGCGCACGCCCATGCCTTTAGCGGTGAGGTCGAACTCAAGGCCGAGCGCCTTGGTGAACGCAGCTGAGCCATCGCCCAACATGCGAATCTTGCCGTCGGTCTTTTGCGATTGCGCCCAGGCGCCCATCACGAAGCCGTCATTGACCGACATGCAGACGATTTCATCGACGCCTTTGGCTTTGAGCGCGTCGTAGTTCTTAAGATAACCTGGCACATGTTGCGCGGAGCAGGTCGGCGTGAATGCGCCCGGCAATCCGAAAATCACCACTTTTTTGTTCGCAGCAAGTGCGCCGATATCGACCGGCGCGGGCGGCATCGGGCAGTTTTTCGAATCGTCGTAGCCGACCGATTCGGTAAGTGTCGCGCCAGGAAGTTGATCGCCGATTTTGATTGTCATGATGATGTCCTTGATTTACTTGTAGGAGCGGCTCGGCCGCGATGGTTGGCGCGCAACTTTTGTATCGCGGCGAAGCCGCTCCTACAAATTGCGCCGAATGAACGAAAATTATCGTCGATATGAATGACCTACACAGTTACAAGGCCTTTGCAGAGAAACTTGCCGATCTCGCGCGCCCGATCGTACGACGGTACTTTCGTTCCGATTTGAAGGTGATCGATAAACCGGATGCCACGCCGGTGACCCTTGCCGACATGGAAATCGAAGCGCGGCTGCGCGAGGAAATTGCGAAGACATTTCCTGAGCACGGCATTTTGGGCGAGGAAGAAGATCCGACCAACATTAACGCGGAATACGTGTGGGTGATCGACCCGATCGATGGCACGAAGGCGTTCACCGTCGGCAAACCACAGTTCGGCACGCTTGTAGGCTTGTGCAAAAACGGCGAGCCCATCGTCGGCGTGATCGATCAGGCGATCACCGATGAGCGCTGGGTTGGTGCGAAGAATCAAGGCGCTTGGTTCAATGGCTCGCTGATGCGAACCAATAAGGACGGCACAAAACGCGAAAGTAAGCATTCACAACCGTTGTCCGAAACGATCATGCTGGCCACCAGTCCGAGCATTTTTGAAGGATCAGCTTCCGCCGCTTTTGCCCAATTAAATAGGGCATTCAAAGGCGTTTACTATGGTGGAGATTGCTATAATTTTGCCTTAGTTGCGATGGATCATGGGGCAATAGTGATTGAAGCTGGTCTGAAAACTGTTGACTTCATTGCGCTCGTGAATCCAATCGTCGAAGCGGGCGGTTACGTCTGCGATTGGCGTGGCAAGCCACTCACGATGGCAAGCGACGGCACCATCATCGCGGCGGCGAATCGGCGATTGGCGGATGAGGTGCTTGCGGTGATCACCGTATGAGAACGACTTGTAGGCGCGGCAAGCCGCAACTGTGTTCTACAAACAAACATACACCTGTAGTTGAAGCGGGGTCGCAGCAAGCCGGCCCTAAAACAACTGCCGCTAGCGGGGCGCGATAGTGGCGAAACCGCTTCTCATTGCAACGCTCGAAGAGTTGTCCGAGGTCGACACAATCGGCATTGTGATCGGCATCGACACGCGGATTTTCACAACGCTTGCCGTCGTAAGCTCGGCTCATCATTTACGCATTCCGCTTTTGCTGATCGACGGCTATTCCAACGACGGAAGTTTTGAGACGCTTCGCGAGCTGGATTTGCCGGTCGAGAGCTGGCTCATTCGCATGGAGCGTCGTGTCCATGGTGTGTTGATCGATAAGCTTGTACGCGAGTTGCGATCGAAGCGTGTGCTGCTTATCGATTCCGATGTCGAAGTCAAAACACCGGCCGCGTTTGAGGCGATGACGGTTGCAATGGATTCGTGCGCGTCCGACAGAGACAATATTTACGCCGCAGGTTGTTCGCACGGCGATCACAGCATGGAAAACGATGGAATGCCACACGTATGGTTTCCGCGACGGCCATGGATTCCATTTACACTGTTCGATCGTGTCCGCTGTCTCGAACTCGTCGAGCAACAAACCACGTTTGAGGCAAAGCGCATCGGCAATGAGTTTCCTGTGCAATGGGTAGCTAGTCTTTTGTTAAAGCGCGGGCATTTTGCGTTTTCGAAAAGTTGGCAGTTCGCGTTTTTAGAACCTCTGCGCAAAACGCGGCGCGGCGTGCGTGCGGCGTTCTACATCTACGATACCGGCGCACTAATTTATGAAACCGCAGAGTTGCGCCAGTGGCACTTTGCCGACATCGGATGGGAAACGATGAACGCCTCCGTCCTGCATTACGAAGGCGCAACACGCAGCACCGAAGTGCAACGCTGGACCGGGGAAAGCGAAGATGAGTTGAATCTCACGACGCGTCTCGCGGAGAAGTACGGCGTGGAACTTCGCAATTCGTAGTTGAATGACCACCTCAACCACAATCACAGTCAAGAACATCAATGCCGCGAAAATCAATCCCGCAAGGCCGCATTCTTAGCCGCTCAATCGATGCCGCGAATGTCTAGCAGCGCACAGCATGGGGCGATACGTTACCCCGGCTTCGACGCGGTGCGTCTAGTCGCTGCATTCGGGGTTCTTTTTTCTCACAGCTACGCGGTTCTCGGCCGATTGGATCAAGAGCCTTTCGTGCGTGCAATGCCAGGTACCTTTGTCGTTGCGACAGCGGCGGTTGCATGTTTTTTTATTGTGAGTGGTTACTTGGTAACGCGCAGTTTCACGGAAAGGGCGATTGACCCTCGCGGCGTAATCTCGTTTGTGACCGCGCGCGTTTTAAGGATTTTCCCCGCGTATATCGTCTGTCTAGTATTTACGCTATTTTTAGGTGCTGCAGTAACGACATTGTCGGCGACCGATTACTGGCGCTCGCCTCAAACCTGGCACTATCTTTGGTACAACGCGACCCTTCGCCATTATTTGGATTTGCCAGGTGTGTTTGCGACCAATCCCGCTGGTTCCGGAGTCAACGGTTCAATATGGACGATCCCTGTCGAAGTGGGTATGTATGCCATGACCCTAGTCTTCGGCCTACTCGCTTGTTGGCATCGCGCGTGGCGTGCGGCGCTGATTGGTGTCGTCGTCGTTGCCTGGTGTCTTTTGTTGCCGCGCTGGTTTGTTTTTTTCCCGCACGAGCACGCGACTCCGATCTATGCGGTGATCTGCTACATGATCGGCGCTTTCATCTTCGTCGCGCGTTGGTCGCAGCGCCGTGTGCTTGCGTTAAGTGCGTTCGCAGCGGTTGCGTTTGCGGTTCTTTACGCCTGGCAGTTGAGCCCGCTTGGCGTCAGTCGATCGTTCGCTTACATTGCAATTGCGAGCTTTGCGTTGTGGGTGGCGAGAGTCGCGTGGCCGCCTTTTTCATTCGCAACGCGTTTCGGTGATCTGTCTTATGGCGTGTTTCTTTACGGCGCACCGGTTCAACAAACGCTAGTTTGGTTATTTCCTCGAATTGGGCTGGGGGCGCTGATCGTTGCCTGTGTCATTTTGAGTACCGCTATTGCTTGGTGCTCATGGCATCTGGTTGAAAAGCGCGCGCTACGACTGAAGCCTGTTTCGGCTTCGTTGCACAATACGACAGCATGATTTCATCGCTATTCACCGCACTCGTCGAACGCGAGTTCAAAAATCGCTTCTTGGGGGGCGTGCTCTCGCCGATTTGGTGGGCGGTGCAGCCATTGTTGCAGCTCTCGATTTACGCGCTCGTGTTCAGCGTGTTTTTGAAAATCAAATTGCCCGAGCAATACGGAAATAGTTATCTCGCGTTTCTTGCGGTGGGGCTGTGGCCTTGGCTCGCGTTCACGGAAAGCGTGGTACGTGGTGCGTCGAGTTTGCTACAGCAAGGTGCGTTGATTTCGAAAACGCAATTGCCGCGCGCGTGGGTGCCGTTGTCTACGGTGATCGTGAGTTTTTCGCTGCACTTCATCGCGCTTTGCCTCATCGTGCTAATCCTTAAAGCGTTTGGCGTATCCATTCACGGTTGGGGATTGCTCACGAGCCTGCCAACCTGGATTGCATTATTTCTTGCGGCGCTCGGTGTGGCCTGGTTCGTGAGCGTTGCGCAGGTGATCGTGCGCGATGTGGAGCCGATGTTGACGCCACTTTTGTTCTTGCTCACCTTTCTCGCGCCGATTCAATATGCAATTGAAATCATTCCTGAGAATTTTCGGTATTACATTTATTTGAATCCGTTTACTTACGCGATTGAGCGTATGCATCAGGTGTTTTTGACGGGGCCGCAAACACCGGCGCTTATCGATGCGTTGCTCGTGATCGGAGGTGCTGTGATCGCGCTGCTTGGCTATCTCGTGTTCAAGCGCGTTGCGCCGCATGTGGATGATTACTTATGAGATTTGGCAAAGTCTGTCCCCTCTCCCTTGAGGGGAGAGGGTGTCGCGAAGCGACGGGAGAGGGTGAACGAGTCCACCGCGGTATCGCGCTGTGCATCCTCCCCCTCTCCCGCCCTTCGGGCACCCTCCCCCACGAGGGGGGAGGGGAAAGAATATGACCGCACTTCTCTCCGTCTCCCACGTCAGCAAAGTCTTCCCACGCACGGGGCGGAGCGCGGGCATTCGCGCGTTCGCTCGACTTGCAATGGGGCGCATGAACACCGAAGGCTTCGCGGCGCTGACCGACATCGATTTCACCGTCAACAAAGGCGAATCGCTCGCACTCGTCGGTGAAAACGGTGCGGGTAAATCGACATTGCTCAAAATCATCGCTGGCGTTTTGCAACCGACGCGCGGTAGCGTCGTGCGCACCGGTAGCGTTGGCGCGTTGCTCGAACTCGGCGCGGGCTTTCATCCCGAATACACGGGTCGCGAAAACTTAAAACTTGCTGCCGCATTGCAGGGACTGGTCGGCAAGGCGTTTGACGAAAAGCTCGATGAAATCATCGCTTTTGCCGATATCGGCGAACACATCGATGCGCCGATCAAAACCTATTCGAGCGGCATGATTGTGCGATTGGGATTCGCACTCGTGACCGCGATGAAACCGGATTTGTTGATTACGGATGAAGTGCTCGCCGTCGGCGATGAGTCCTTTCAAAACAAGTGCATCACCTGGATGGAGCGCTATCTCCACGACGGCGGCACGCTGTTGCTTGTCTCGCATTCGCTTTATCACGTGAAAAAACTCACGCAACGCGCGGTGTGGCTCGATCACGGCGCGCAACGCATGATGGGCTCGTCGCACGATGTGGCGATTGCCTATCAAGCGTTTCACGAAGAGAAGCAGTCTTCCGAAAAAGCTGTCGCGTTGCGCAGCGACATAGGTGCGTTGGGCCAATACGCCGTGGTCTCGTTGCACATCGAAAGTTGCGACCAGACCGGGCTACGCGCAGTCGGAGAAGTGCATTCGCGAGACGGTCGTTGCCCGCATCTCGCAATCGGTATTGCGCGTATCGAAGGTACGCCCGTTTTTGGCACGTCGACTGATATTGATCGAGTGCCGCTAAAGCAAATTGATCACAACCGCTTTCGCTTCGAAATTGCCTATTTCGATTGGAGGTTGTTACCGGGGCGCTATTTGCTCAAGGCGCATGCGATGGATCCGGAAGGTATGCGTCTTTACGACATCGTTGCGCGCGAGTTTATGATTCCCGGCGTGTCACGAGAAATGGGATTTGTACAAATACCACACCGCTGGGGATAGTTATAACAACTGTGTCTATAGATCGATTAATTAGGGCGATCGAGATCGTAATTCTGCTAGTCAATAGGTAGATTAAATCGAATGATCATCGCTTCGCATCTTCGTATAACTAGACGAAGCTACAAATAGATTTACGAAAACGGTCACATTACGCAAACGCAGCCAATCACGCGCACCGCGACCGAACGGAATCTCTGCTCTAAAAACATGCATGCTGCTTTGCGGCAAAAGCCAAAGCATGCCTATAATATTGGTCTTTGCTGATTGGCGACACAACGCTGCGCTGCTCAAAACCTGAGCAGCGGGAGGACAGCGGGCGCTAGACGAATTCCGAGCGAGGCCACGATGGCTCTCGAAAGATAAGTTGAAGACGAACCCGCATGCTGAGTGACATCAATCTGCAAAATCCGACGATCCGGCGCATGGTACTTTTGCAGCTCGGAATTACCGTCGGATTCGCGATCATCGCGGGGATCGTCTCAGGGGAACATGCAGCAGTCTCTGCCGTTTTGGGCGGGCTCACCAACGTGTTTGCCTCGGTGATCTTCGTATTTGTGGCGAATGTGGGTTTGCGAACGGCAAACCGCTTGGGGCAAACGGGCATGTGGCCACTGCTTCGAGCGGAACTCGTGAAACTGGTGTTCATAGCCATCCAGCTTGGCTTGATTCTGAAGTTCTACGAAAAAGTGTCGTTCGGGGCGCTCATGACCACATTTTTGGTGACGCTGTTGGCGTGGCGAGCGATGCTCCTCACCAGCGGCGCGACCAAAAACCCAAGTTAACCGAAACCGATTTCTTTCGTAGCAACCTATGGCCAGCTCATCGACCCAAACGCCGACCGAGTACATCCAGCACCACCTGACCAACCTTAGCGGAAACGTCGGCGGTAGCCAAGTCAACGTCGACACCGTGTTGATGGGTTGGGTGCTCGGCGCGATTGTGTTCGGCATCCTGTTCATGCTCTCGCGCGGCGTGAAGCAAGACGGCGTTCCTGGCAAGGGTCAAGCCTTTTTCGAATTGCTGTACGAATTCGTCGATACCCAAGTCAAAGACATGTTCCACGGTAATCGCCGCTGGATCGTGGCCGTTGCGTTCACCGTATTCGTCTGGATTTTGGTGATGAACTCCGTGAAGTTCATTCCTGTTGATTTGGTTGCGGTGATTGCGCATCCGTTCGCGTCGTACTGGAAACCGGTGCCAACGGCCGATCTGAACACCACGCTCGCGATCTCGCTCTCCGTGATTTTGCTGATGATGGTCGAAAGCGTCAAAGCCAAAGGCGTCGGCGGCTATATCAGCGAACTCTTTACCGCGCCGTTTCACGCGCACAACATCATCGCGAAGATCGTATTGCTGCCGTTTAACTTCGCGTTCCAGTTGATCGAATTGATCTCCAAACCGCTCTCGCTCGCCCTGCGTTTGTTCGGCAACATGTACGCCGGCGAAGTGATCTTCCTTTTGATTTCCCTGCTCGCTGCAGCCGGTATCGGCGGCGTCATTTTCGGTTCGCTGCTGCATGCCGGTTGGGCAATCTTTCACATTCTCGTCGTGCCATTGCAGGCTTTCATCTTCATGATGTTGACAGCCGTTTATCTCGCGATGGCGCACGAAGCGCACTAAGTTTTTCGCACAGTACGTGCTCAGGTTTTTATTTCAACTTTAGATTCTCGTAAAAAGGAAAAATCATGGAAGCAATCCAAAAACTCGCAATGCTCGCTAGCGTGCAGGGGTACACCGCGCTTGCGGTCGGCATCATCATCGGCTTGGGCGCGTTGGGCGCTTGTATCGG
>JBOFBL010000628.1:0-8837 GCA_051645545.1 Casimicrobium sp.
GCGCTGACCGCTCCGTTGCTGGCGAAGCGCCCTAGCGCGCCCTATACTCGTGGGCAACAAGATCGCTTGCGGGAGACAAGATGTTTACGATTTTGGTGGCGAACCCCAAAGGGGGCGCGGGAAAAACGACGATTGCGACTAACCTTGCGGGCTATCTCGCAGGTAAACGCCAGCGCGTGGTCGTGAAGGACATGGATCGGCAGCGCTCCTCTGCGCGCTGGCTCGCGCGACGCCCGCGTGGTTTTCCGGAGGTGCGCGGCGCGCTGCCCGATACCGATTCGAAAATCGTCAATGAATACGCGCCACAATGGCTCATCATCGATGCGGCCGCCGGTCTGCATGGCGCAGAGCTCGCCCATCTCGTGCGCGACGCCGATGCGGTGCTGGTGCCCGTCGCGCCCTCAGCGTTTGATTTCGAAGCGACCGCAGATTTCCTCACCGAACTTGCTGCGCTCAAACCCGTGAAAGATGGAAAGCGCGCCATCGCAATCATTGGTTCGCGCGTTGACAACCGTACGATCGCAGCGTCCGATCTCGACGCCTTCCTTGAGCCACTTTCACTCGACGTCGTCACCCACATTCGAGATTCGCAGCTCTACGTGCATGCGGCGCGCGATGGTCTGTCGATCTTCGATCAACCGCGTTCGCGCGCGGAGGATGCCTGGGCCGATTGGCCACCGGTGTTCGAATGGTTGCAATCGTTGGTGAACGCGAAGAAAAAGTAGCGAAGTGAATGACCTAAGCGAACTAAGCGACCGCGCATGTTCACCATCCTGATTGCGAACCCCAAAGGCGGTTCGGGCAAATCGACGCTCGCGACTAACCTTGCGGGTATGGTTGCATCGCTCAAGCAGCGTGTGGTGATCATGGATCTCGATAAGCAGCAATCGGCCAGTCACTGGCTCGATCGTCGCCCGTCCGCCCTGCCGAAAATCATGGCGTGGACTGACAAGAGCGACCGCGCAGCGCTGGCCGCGTTTGCGCCGAAATGGATGGTGATCGATACTCATACGCGACTCAATCGCGCCGATCGCGTGCAGCTTCTGGCGCGAGCGAATGTGGTGCTGGTGCCAGTGAATCCCTCGGTATTCGACATCGAGGCGACGGCTAAATTTTTGTTGAAACTCTTGCAGGATGAAAACGTGCGCAGCGGCCGGGTCGCCATCGGACTCGTTGGCTCGCGCACCGATCGCCGCACCCGTATCGCGCAAGAGCTCGCGAGCTTTTTTGAGCGCAGCGGCCTGCCCGTCATCGCGTACGTGCCCGACAGCGTGCTCTACCCGCAGTGCGCGCGCGACGGCACATCGATCTATGACCTCCCCCGCGCGCGTACGCAACAGCAACTCGATGCGTGGCAGCCCCTCGTTGCCTGGCTCAAAACCCAGGTGACGCGGGCGCGATCGCGTAAATCAGCAGCTTAGCGACGCCATCGTTCGCGGGTAAGAAAAAACACCTCGCAGTCGCGAAGTCCCGCCTTGCTGCAAAATAGGCGGTTTCCGACGTATTCCCTCTAGAAAAAGCCAATCGCTATGACACAGCCTCCTCGGTCGCCTTTCCGCCTTGTTCGCGCCACGTTGAGCGCACTCGCTCTCGCCGCGACTTCGTTCACCGCTGCACAAAACATTTCCACGATCGCGGGCAACGGCTTGCCTGGTTTTTCGGGCGACGGCGCGGTCGCAACGAGCGCCACGCTCTCGGGTGCCAATGGTATTGCGCTCGATCGTTTCGGCAATGTTTTCGTGGCCGATTCATTCAATCATCGCATTCGAAAAATCGCGCTTGACGGAAAAATTTCGACTATCGCGGGCACGGGTGTTCAGGGCTTTTCGGGCGACGGCGCGGAGGCGACGAAAGCAGCGCTCAACTATCCCGTGCATCTCGCGTTCGCGGCTGACGGCACGCTATTGATCGCGGATAACGGCAATCACCGCGTTCGTCGAGTTGGAACCAACGGCATCATTTCAACCGTTGCGGGTAACGGCACCGAAGGCTTCGCGGGCGACGGCGGCGCGGCCACCGCTGCACAATTGAACAATCCAGTGGGTGTTGCAACAGGCGCCAACGGATCAATCTACATCGGCGACGCACAGAATCATCGTGTGCGCAGAGTGGATACCAACGGCGTCATCTCCACCGTCGCTGGCAACGGCACTGCGGGATTCGCAGGCGACGGCGGTGCAGCGACTGCGGCGCAGCTTAATTTCCCCGGCGCTATCTACGTGGCGGCAAACGGCGATCTGCTCATCGCAGATTACGCGAACAACCGCGTGCGTCGCGTCGCAAGCGACGGCATCATCTCAACGTTTGCAGGCACCGGTACTGCGGGCGCCACGGGCGACGGCGCCGCGGCCACCGCAGCGCAGCTTTCTGGTCCGTTTCACCTCGCTGGCGGCACCAACGGCAGCGTGTTGATCGTCGACCAAATCGGCGGGCGTGTGCGCAGCGTTGCCAGCGACGGGAAGATTTCAACCGTCGTCGGCGGTGGCAGCGCATTCGGCGATGGCGATCTCGCAACCAACGCCGTGTTGAGCTCGCCGTCGGGCGTTGCAGTCGACGCCGCAGGACAACTCTTCATCAGCGATCGCGGCGTGTATCGTGTGCGCAAAGTAGCAAGCCCGGTGAAGATCCTCACCGAGTATCGCTTTGCCGCGTCTGACTATTACTTCTACACCGCCCGCGATGCAGAAAAACAATTGCTAGACGGCATCGCCGATTGGTCACGCACGGGGCAGTACATGCTCGTCAACGAAAAAAACGATGCAGGCACGTCACCGCTTCAGCGCTACTACTTTGACCGTGTCGCGCAGAACAAATCGCGCGGTTCGCATTTCTACACATTGATCCCTTCGGAAATTGACGCGTTATTCGCGCTTAATCCGAACAACGCAACGACAGCGGGATTACCGTTTCGCGAAGGTATCGAAGCCTATGCATTCGCACCGGCCGCGGTCGGCGTCAACGGCAGCTGCCCAAGCAACACATCGGCCGTATACCGCGCGTTCCGCAACGCCACTGTCGCACCGGACAATCCAACGCATCGTTTCAGCAGCGACATCGCAACGTACAACGCACTGGTTGCAGCAGGCTGGAGCGCAGAAGGTGTTGTGTTCTGCACAACCAGCGCGCCCTGATGCGTTAAAAAACGAAGGTTTTTAAGCGAAGTAACACTTAAGCGCATCGCCCAATTTAATTGGGGCGTGCGCTTATTTTTTTACGTTATTGAAAACGAATGAATTTGACCTTATCGCACATATAAATTTGGCGATACTGCTTGATGTTCATCTTAGTTCGTGTGCCTAAATTTTAGGCAATAGAAGCAGTTAGCGCATTGATCGCAAGGTAATAAAACAACGATCACTTTGCGTGTTTTTCGCTCACGTCCGGATCGGCACCGAGTTCGAGCAACAACGTCTTCGCCGGCTCCTGCTTGAAGAAATGCGCCCAGCCCATGACGTTGAAGCCGTGACGGTCGCGCTTGGTGAGGCTTGCGCCCTCGCCCGCAAGAAAACGAATGGTGTCGAGTTTGCCGTAGCGCGCTGCGGTCATGATCGGTGTTTCTTGCCGACCACCCGGTGCAAACGCATCAAGATCGATGCCTGCGCGTTTGAGCACTTTCAGGCAGTCGATGCAACCGGAAAACGCAGCCACATTCGCGTACTCCCAACCGTAATACAACAGCCCACGCGGTCGCGCGCCGCGTGCGATGAGCGTTTCCATGAGCGCTGCATTGCCGCGATACGCCGCCACCGATAGTGGCGTGCCGCCCTGTTGCCGACCGCGTGTGACAACACGATTGATGTCGGCGCCACCGTCGAGCAGCACCTGCATCATCGCAGTCGTTTCTTTCGACACCGCCATGTGCAGAAGCGAACTGCCGTGATGCGCTTCGGTATTCGGATCGATACCCTCGGCAAGTAACTGCTTTATCGCTGACACATCGTCGCGATCCATCGCATCCATGATCGCATCGTGGCGCTTCGGATCGGCGGGCGTGAACTGTGCAGCGGTAAGCTCAACGGGATGCGGCTCCGCACGCGCGTACGCAAGCGGCGTAAAAAGCAGTTGTCGTTCATAGAGCAACGCACATGTCGCCGCTGCGACCAACGCCACCAGCAGCGCGAGTATTGACCACGACGCGATGCGACGTAGCGGCGAATAGAGCGCCACAGGGGCTCGCGGTGCCGGTGTGATGCCGTATTGCCGAACATTGTCGAGTGCGTCGTTCATCTCCACGGTTAACGCATCGATGGCGCCGATGCCACCGAGCGTCGGCGTCACGCGATGATGCAAGTCGTTCTTCGTTTCGAATGCGTGAATCGCGCTGAACTCTTCCTGTGCGCGACCGGCGGTTGTCTGGGTGTACTTTCGCACCGACGAGAAGTGCTTCAGGTGAGCAAGCGGCACGCTCACGCGACGCGAGAAGAGCGTCGATTCACGCTGGACGAGTAATCCTGCGGGAGAGATATGCACGCGGAAACGCCGCGTCGAAAAATGAAACGCGATCAGCAAAAAGAAAAACCCAATGATCACCGCGAGGACGCTAAACGCAGGACCGCGAACCACATCACCCGGCTGGCAAATGAGCGCGTATAAAAACCAACCGATCGCGCCCACTGCGATGATGAGTGCAGTCAGCGGCCCCGCAGACAAACCGCGCGCCGGAAAATCAGCGTCCCACTCGCGACCGCGCTGCGAAATCTTGCACACGTCTTCCGGTACGAACGTCGTGAGCGCATCGGGATGCGATTGTTTAAGTTCGCGATACGACGCACCAAAGTCTTTGGGTTTATCGATTGCAATCTTCTGAAATTGTGCGGCATGTGATGCGGGCGGATTCAACGTGACCGGAAATGAAAACGCATTGATGTGCGCAGATTTCGCAACCTCAATCGTCCATGAATAAATCAGATCGCCCGACGCGCCGCCCGATGCATGTCCGTCGCTCGGCGGCTCGACATCGGCTTCATAAATTGCCTCTTGTGCAGCGGACGACGATGCGCTTGTTAGTGTTGCGATAAAACTTTTTTGTGCACCGGCACGCGTGGTCGATGATGAACCGCGCTCGTCGCGCACGGTTTCCGCCAACGCAATGCCAATGGCCTTTGGCATCGCTCCGCCGCGTTTGTTAGGCACGTGAATGCGAACGCGAAACGCCTCTGCGAATTCCGGATGTTGCGGAAACAATGTCACCGTTGGGCTCGCAGTTTTGCGTGCCCGAAAACCGCTCGACAGCCCAAACGCCATCATCCAGACGCCCGCGAGCGCGAGCACAGAAACGATCGCCCGTGGTGTCGCATCGTTTTGCGATGACCAGATCATGATGCACATCGGCACCACCAGCAACGACCACACAAGTCCGAAGAAGAACAAGCCGATATTCGAACGTGCGCGAATCCGCGACGCGTTTTCTTCGAGCTTGATCGGCTTGCCACGCGAGGAAAGAAATTCGCCCTCTTTCGCAAGCAGTATCCTCACGAACAAATACGCCGCTCCCAATCCAATGCCAGTGAACAAGGTCGCAAACGGAATAGCAAACCACACATTTGCCCAGCGAATCTCTTTATCGAGCACGGCATCGGATGGATCGTTTGGGTTGACCCACGCGGTGACAGTCGTTTTGTTTTTGTAGGCTGCGTCGAGTGCGTCGAACCAGCGTTGATGCCAATCGCTTAAGTTGTCGGTACCGCTTTGCGATTGCTGAAGGCTCACGCGATTGCTTGCGTAGCGTGTGCCTTGCCAGGTGTACGAATATTTCGCACGAATACCCCGCGACGTACCGTCGCCGTAAACGAGCTGAAAATCACTCACGCTTGCGTCCACGGGAACGAGTGCGCTCGCGCGCGAGTAAGTTTCCCCCGCTTTCCACAACGGCAAGATGCCAGCAAAAAAACCGCCAGCACCGAATGCAAGCGCGAAGATGCCAGTGAAGATTAAGCCGACGATTTTCGATGCCATGTCACCCCGCGATGCGTTTTGTGATGCGCGTGTTGTCGTTGTTGCGCAATTTTCTCAGGGTGTTATGACAGCGCTTGCCATGCATCGCACCAGTCTAAGAAAGCGATCCTGGCGCAGGGCACATCTGCCCAATTCAATTGGGGCGACTAACGAAAAATAGTATTTTTCGAGAATGATTAAAAATCAGTTTAAAGACCGTTTTTCTAGGGAAACGACCTTTGTCGCTCGGACCGTCGCTTAGAGGCGCGGTTATGAAGCAATGCGCTATCGAAGCCACCCAACCAGCGCTTCTCTAATTCTTGATCGATTCGGCTTTCACGGCAGCGAGAATGGTCTGCTCGCTATAGCCACGAACCACTTTCTTGCCGATTTCAAGCACTGGGATTCCGCCGCTTCCTAGCGCGCGGTACATTTTTTGTCCGTGATCGGAGGTCTCGATATCGTACTCGGCGAATGGAATTTCCTCGCGCTTGAGCAACTCGCGAGCGCTCGTGCAGTAACCACACCATTTCGCGGAATACAGCACGACGCCGCTTTGCGTAATCGACACCGTCGCTTTTTTCGGCGCCATCCAGGAGATAGCCTTGCCGATGAGCAAGCACGCGACCACGGCAATCAGAATTTTTTTCATGGGTTCAGACGGCAAAAAGGTCGCAGTCGGATCGCAACCATTGCGATAGTGTAGTCCGCCGCCCGGCATGCCTTTACAACGTACTTACCGGAATACGACGATCCTCAAGCGATGCCGTAGCTAACCCATTGAGACAGGGTGAAGACACCTACAAAATCTCTGCCGCATGATCCGCGAGACGCGAACGCTCGCCGCGCTGCAACGTGACATGCCCCGAATGCGCCCAACCTTTGAAACGATCGACGACGTATGTCAAACCGGATGAACCTTCGGTGAGATAGGGCGTGTCGATCTGTGCGATGTTGCCTAAGCAAATCACTTTCGTGCCGGGGCCAGCACGCGTGATGAGCGTTTTCATTTGCTTTGGCGTTAAGTTCTGCGCTTCATCAATGATGAGCATCTTATTCAAGAACGTGCGGCCGCGCATGAAATTCAAGCTCTTCACTTTCACGCGCGAACGAATCAATTCGTTGCTCGCGGCGCGGCCCCAATCGCCGCCTTCACTCTCTGCGCCCATCAGCACATCGAGATTGTCTTCAAGCGCGCCCATCCACGGCGTCATTTTTTCTTCTTCGGTGCCCGGCAAGAAACCGATGTCTTCACCGACCGGCACCGTCACGCGCGTCATGATGATTTCGTTGTAAATCTTTTGATCAAGCGTCAACTGCAAACCTGCCGCGAGCGTGAGCAAGGTTTTGCCCGTACCGGCTTGCCCAAGCAAAGTCACGAAATCGATGTCGGGATTCATGAGCAGATTCAGCGCGAAATTCTGTTCGCGATTTCTCGCCGTGATGCCCCACACCGCATTTTTGTGATGACCGAAGTCGCGCAAGGTTTGCAGCGTCGCAATCTTGCCTTCGACCGCGATCACACGTGCGTAAAACGGCGTATCAACCTCAGTAAACACGAACTCATTCACCAGCAAACTGGCAACGATTGGCCCGCTGATTTTGTAGAACGTCGAGCCGCCCTGCTGCCAACTCTCAACGCCCTTACTGTGTTTGTCCCAAAAATCTTTCGGCAATTCGCGCATGCCCGTGTAGAGCAAATCGGAATCTTCGAGCACTTTGTCGTTGAAATAATCTTCGGCATCGACATCGAGCGCACGCGCCTTGATGCGCATGTTGATATCTTTCGAGACGAGCACGACGTGGCGCTTCGGCTCTTTCTTTTTCAGATGCAAGCAGACCGCGATGATTTCATTGTCGACCTTACCTGCCGCAAACGACGATGGCAATTGCACCGACAGCGGCTCGGTTTGCAAGAACACACGCCCCGTTGCCGCATTACGCGACGCGGTCGCGAGCGGAATACCCTCGGCGATACCGTTGTCGAAATCGCTCACTAACTCATCGAGATAGCGCGACGCTTGCCGTGCATTGCGATTGACCTCTTGCGTGCCCTTCTTGTTGTTGTCCAACTCTTCAAGCGTGCAAATCGGCAAAAAGATGTCGTGTTCTTCGAAACGGTATAGCGAGGTCGGGTCGTGCATCAACACGTTAGTGTCGAGCACGAAGAGCTTCGCATTCGTAGCCCGGCTCTTGCCTTTGCCGACGCGAGAGGTGATGGAGACAACACGCGATTTGGATTGCGTCATTCAATATCCTTTAGACGAAGCGAGCACACAAGTTCGACCCGGTCGCAGCAACAAAGTGTCTGCAACCGCGTGGAAACACTGCGGCGGAAGGCGACTCGTGCGCATGCGCGAAGGCATGCGAGTCGCGAACTAAGCGGTTGGCCGAAAACCAACGTTTAGGTGCGAAGCGAACAAACAGCCATGCACTAAATGTAGCGATTTCTTCTTGCGAGACCACTACATCTTGTGGTTTGTGCGACGAAGGATTGCCCGCGTTGGAAAAGCGAGACAAATTAAGCAGCGTTCAACAGGTTTAAACAATTTTTATAAAAGCCCAATTTATTCGGACAAATAAGTTAATTTATAGGTTTATCAAAATGATCTATTTACTATGTAAAGCCATATTAAAGTGGTCATTTAGAAAGTTTTCTTACTAAATTCCATCATCGACCAATGCCAATGTCATAAGAGTCGCATATCATCGCAACCACCAATGATTCGTTGTTTTGTCGTATGAAATTCCTAACTCGTCTTTTCCCGGTTGTCTCTGCGTCGCTGGCGTTGCTGTGCTGTTCGGCGCTGTCGGCACAGACGTTGCCGACGAACTTTACAAACTCATTGGTGACGACCGTGCCTTCGCCAACGGCCGTTGCGTTTTTGCCCGATAAACGCATG
>JBOFBL010000629.1:0-1286 GCA_051645545.1 Casimicrobium sp.
CCGAGTTCGGGAAACTTCTTCGCCACTTGCGCGATTTGCTCCGGCCGCACGAACATGCCTTTCACTTTCGCCGTTTGATCAGCGCGACCCATCCAGCCTTTGATGCGCGTATTGGTGCGGCCGCTCGGACATTGACCACTCATCACCGCAGACAAATCGCCCGTGCCAAAACGAATCAGCGGATAGTCGGGATTGAACACAGTGACCACGATTTCGCCGACCTCGCCATCGGGCAGCGGATCGTTCGTTCCCGGTCGAACGATTTCGAGAATCACGTCCTCATCGACAACCATCCCGGAGACATTGCCATTCGCATCGGGCGCTTCGTACGCGACGAGGCCGAGTTCCGCCGTCGCGTAGCTTTGCGTGCCGACAATACCGCGCGCTTTGAAGAGTTCGCGCAACTGCGGCGCGAAGTATTCACCCGACACCGATGCCTTTTTCAAACTGGTGATCGGCGTGCCAAGCTCGTCAGCTTTCTCTAGCAGGATGCGCAAGAAGGATGGGGTTCCGGTGTATGCGTTCGGCTGCAAATCGAGCATCGAGGCAATCTGTTGTTCGGTGTTGCCAACACCCGCAGGGAACACCGTGCAGCCCAGCGCCATCGACGCAGCATCCATGATCCAGCCGCCCGGCGTCATGTGATACGCGAAGGTGTTATGCACGAGATCCCCTGCGCGAAAACCTGCGGCGTAGAGCGCTCGCGCGGCGCGCGCGTAATGCGCGCCGCCGCGACCTTCCGGTTCGTAAATCGGTCCCGGCGAGGCGAACACGCGCTCGGCGCGTCGCGCAGCATTGCCCCAACCGATTGCGGAATAGCCGCCGAACGGTCGATTCGCTTTTTGTGCCTCGAAGAGTTCACTTTTGCGAAACACGGGAAGTTGCGCGAGTGCTGCGCGCGAAGTGATCTTCGACGCCTCGACGTTCGCGAGCGCTTTCGCGACAGCAGGTGCGTGTGCCTGCGCATGCGCAATCTGCGCGGGCAGGCGCGCGAACAAATCGGCTTCGCGTTGTTCGGGGGAACGGGTTTCGTGGGAATCGGGGAATTGCATCATGGCGTTCGTAAACCGAAGAAGCGTAGAGCCACGATGTTATTACGAGGCGATGCAGTGGCAACCTTGGATAGCATGTGAGTCGAAAGCAAAGTACCATGACCACAACTTCATTGGCCACCGCATTTTCCGGACGGCTCTTTACGGCTGACACGGACATTGCGCCCTTCGTAACCGACTGGCGCGGCAAATGGACGGGGCGTGCGTTCGCCGTTGCGCAGCCCGACACGACTG
>JBOFBL010000630.1:0-5657 GCA_051645545.1 Casimicrobium sp.
AACTTCGCGCGCGTGCAGTCGGGAATGACGCATGACGAAGTCGTTCGTATTCTCGGGCGTCACGGCAAGGAACAGCGCTATGCGATGAGTATCAACGAGGTCACGCGTTCGTGGAAATACAACAAGGACAACGCCGACCTGTTTTTCCAGGTGACCTACGATGGCAATGGTCGGGTTAAGACGACCGGATCGGTGGATCCATCGCTCGAGCGCGGCAGCAGCAGGTAGTTCGAGTGGCAACGGCGCGAATGCATCTTCGCATCTTCGCGCCGTCGTTCGTCGTCTTTAATGCCGATCTACGCTGCGGCGGGCGGCGCTGTGGTTGAAACGGGCGGCTCGCTTCGCGCGCGTCGCACCAGGAACCAAACAAGCAGTCCGAACAAGATGAACGGCGAGAGCACAATAAACATGGCAACGAGCACCGCCAATACTGCGAGTGCGAGCGCCGCAGCTGTCGCCGCTAGAGCGAACATGACCGCAAACGCAGCAACGATAAGCGCCCCTGCAACGACCAGCCACGCAAGCAAGAAGGTGGCGAGCGGCTGATCGAAGAGTCCCGCAATTTCGATTTCGGTGTCGCCCGCAGAAATAACTGCGTGACCGACGTCAGGCGAAAACTGTGCGCCGATGAGTAGCGCAAGACTCGCGACGAGCGCGAGCCCGATGCTTGCGAGCGTGACGTAGCCGATGATTTTCAGTGTGCGTTTCATGGGGGTTGACCTCTCGTCGCCGGGCGGCGCACCATTGTGTGTCGATGCGTAACTATCTCGCTTGCGGCGCGCCGTGAAAAGTTCAATGCGATAGATCGCGGACGATGCGGATGAGTGGGTTGTATGTTGTTGCGGAACTTGTTGAAACCCGGCAAGCTCTACCCCATGTTCCGGGAAACAGTTTTTATAAAGAGCAGTACGATGTCCCAGCGTATACCTTCTTCGCCCAATTTTTATGGGCGATTACTAAAATTTAGCTCATTCTCACTTATTGCATTTTTTACGTTAATCGCCCAATTTACGTGGGCGAGCAACGTTGATGCTGGAAAGCCCTCGGAAAGTGCACCGAAGGCGGCAGCGACGTCGCCGAGTGGCGCGTTTCGCCCGGTCGATTTCTCGTGGAAAGACAGCTCGCGCGAGCGCGACATTCCTGCGCGGCTCTACTGGCCGGAACATGCGTCGCCGTCGAAGCAAGTGCCACTCGTCGTGTTTTCGCACGGGCTTGGTGGTTCGCAGATGGGCTACTCGTATCTCGGTCGTCATTGGGCGAGCCTCGGCATCGCGAGCCTGCACGTGCGCCATGCGGGAAGCGATCGCGGCATCTGGACCGCCAATGTGTTCACGCTATTTAGCAACATGCAGCGCGCCGCGAGCGAGGAAAACGCAATTGCTAGAGCGAAAGACGTGTCGTTTGCCATCACGCAGCTGTTGAGCGAAACCGATTACGCGAAGTCGATCAATGCCGACGCAGTCGCCGTGGCGGGGCATTCGTATGGTGCGAACACCGCAATGCTGATCGGCGGCGCGACCGTATCGCGCGATGGCAAAACGCTATCGTGGAAAGACGATCGGGTGAAAGCGCTGATCCTGATTTCCGCGCCGCCATTTACGGGTGAAGGCGATATGACCAAGATACTCGAAGATGTGAAAGTGCCGACGCTACATGTGACCGGTACCGAAGACATCATTCGCGTGCCCGGCTACCGTTCGGATTACAACGATCGCCTAGCGGTGTACGACGCGCAATCGTCGCATGCCGCAAAAGCGCTAACGGTGTTTAAGGGGGCGACGCACTCAATCTTTACCGATCGCATCGATCGCGCGGGGCTAGAGCTCAACGAAAAAGTCAAACGTGCGACGCGTGAGATTTCCGGGCTTTTCTTGAAGAGCGTGTTGCTTGGCGAATCGCAGCAACCGATGAAGCAGTGGGCGTCGACGCAGGACGGATTGATCGAGAAGTTTGTTCCGCTGCAAGCTTCGAATTAACGACGCTCTAAAAATTGATTTTCTGTGTCGCGATAGTCGGTGCTGAAAACTCCACAGTGCCGCTCGCGCGCGAAGGCGTGAGCGCGATGGATCCGTCTAGCCGCGCAGCACTTGTGCGGTTTTTAATCGTGCAGCTCGTGTTCTGATTTGCGGGCGCACAATCGACAAATACTTCGCCTAAGTCGATCGGCGTATTACCGGTTGAGAAGTTTGCATCTTTCGCCGTGGCTGAGCCGGTCAGCGCAATGGATTGTCGCGAAAGCTGTGATGGTTTGAGTTGAATATCGAGCGATTGCGCACCGACCGCCACTGCCGCGTTCGGATTGAAATTCACTGCGAGCTTCGTCGTGAGCGATCGGATTTCGAGAGTTTGCGCGAATGGCTTCGCGACAAATTCGGCGCTCAGCGCACCGGAGACGGCGCAATCCACGCCGAGCGAGCTTAGCGTCGGCGCGCAGCGCCATGCAATCGGAAGCGCGTTTGGTGTGAGTGCCGTACTCACAATCGCCTCACCTTGCCAGAGCGTGCCGTTTACGCGATGAAGTTTCGCAAACGGTGAGGACAACGTATTGGTCGGCGCGAACATCAACACCGCGCTCGCCGGCAGTCGCCACACCAAAACGATCAGTGCGACGACGAGTAACAACACGGCGAACATGAATTTGGTCAGGCGGCTCATGGCGTTGCCTCGACAGCGATCGCGAAACCATTGTCGCGTTTGCTAACCGTGATGCGCGGCGATTTCGGTTGCGTTGCATCGAATGCAAGCAGGCTCGCGCGCAAATCGCGCGCATCGCGAACCGACCATGTGAGCGTGATTTGATCTGCGGTCTTCGCGCGCTGCGCGCCCCAGGTGCTTGCGAACGATTCGATCGTTACGGCGCTTGTGGAAACCGCCATTGATGGCTTTGCTGTACTGATGACGCCACTTGTGCTTTGTGCGCGCTGCACGGCAAGTGTGAGCCATAAGCTCAGTGCAAAACAAGCAATCGTTGCCGCCAAAAGCAGCGCACGTTGCATCGCACGACGATCAAACGACGGCGCTCTCACGGCGAGGGAATTCGCTTTCTTCATCGTTGCACTCGAATGCGAAGCTCTGGTTCGCGCACTATTTGCGTAGAAAGTTCATTCGCTTTTAACGTTGCTTCGATACGTGGTAGCGCATCCATCGGAAGTGCGGGCGAGGCAATCACCCACGCGCCGCCACCATAGTTTGCCGTTTTCGTGAACTCCTGAAGCTCCGGCGCTGCGAGCGTTGCTCGCGCCCAAAGCTCGCCCGCGTTCGTGGTTGCGGTGTTATTGACCGTTGTTGTGGCGGGCAGGCTTGCATAACGCCAGAGCGCGAACGCGAAACAGAGCAGCGAGGCAAGCGCCGCAGCGAAGAGCGCACGATCAATGCCAGCGACTGCGCGCGTGGCCGTTGCGGTCGGAACGTTAACAAGCGTGGTGGGTGCCGCCACGGTTTTCGATGTTTCGCGCTCAAATTCAACGCCTAACGACGCACGCCAGAGCGCAAGCGTTTTTTCATCGACGCTATTGATGTCATCGTCCACCAGCACTCGCTGCCCTTGTTGCGTTTTGTTGCGCGAAGCAATCAATGCCACCAAGGCGGTGGGCGCGGGTTTGCCGTTGGACCACGCATCGATGTGCGCAATGCCTTGATTAGAAAAAAGCAAGCCTTCTTCTTGTCCATTGCCAACGCGCCACAGAATTGCGCCGTCGGCTACGCGTTCGACCCACGAAAGATCGATGGCGTCGAATCCTGTCGGCGATGTTGTGTATGCAATCAACACTCGTTCACCACCGTCATTAATGGTTTTCGCAGCAAGTTTGAGCGATGCGTTGGTGACGCCGAAGTCGCGTTTGAGCGCAAGTGCGGCCGCGCGCAGCTGATCGTCGCGAGATAGCGCCGCGAATTGCGCAATGCGAGTCGCAACAACAGCAATGTGAGTGGAGGTGGCGGAAGACATCAATGCGAAGAGAACGAGAACCTATGTATTTTGCACGCTTCGGTAATAGATCGACGGCGGGAGTCCGACAGGACGCCGGCATCGAATGGTGACTTTGTGCGTCACCCGCTCGAAGGTGAGCGTGGATCTCATTTCGAAGTGCTGCGAAGCGACTGAAAACGCGGCGTCGGGGACGGCGGTACCAAGCGCGGCGGACAGTTCAGCGATGCTTGCGAACGGTTTGCTTTGGCGCACGGCGATGGCTTTTGCCCATTGCTCGGAAGTGATTGAAGGCAGTGCGGCGGCGAGCAAGTCGGGGCTTGCCGTGTTCGCATTAATGGTCACCGCATTTGGCAATACGTCGACATAAGGCGCAAGCGCGTCGAGATGAGCTGCTGTGAAACCACCGATCGCAACGAGATCGGCAAGCGTTTCAATTGAGGCATTGGCAAATCGCGATTCATAGACCTGCGATTCACTTTGCCCAGTCGCGGTGATCTGATCGGTATCGATCGCATCGACCAGGCGCTCCGCAAGCGCGACGGGTACACCCGCTCGCGCGAAGATGTTTTTTGCGACTTGCACGTTGGGCTCGCTGCGCAATCCGTTGGGTGCCAGATTGTTCAGATTGAATTTCGCTTGTAAATCGACGATGCGTCCGTCGATCGTGCCGCCTTCGACCTGCGTCGGCGGCAGGCTGATCGCCCAGAGCTCGCCTAAGTGATCGATGGTAGATGTGCGTGCGTCGCCGGTGAGCACAGTGAGCGACCAGGTCGCCGCTGCGTCCGCGAGTGTGTAGGCGGCTTGCGTGTCACGAGCGCGGTACTCGCGGGCGAGCCAGCCGGCTAGCGGTTGAATGAGTTGCGCGGCAACCGCAGCTCCCAGCGCAGTAAGCAGCAACGCAACGATCAGCGCGGCACCAGATTCATTTGCGCTAAAGCGAATGGCGGCATTGCATTGCAAACGAAGCGATCGTTTCATCGCAGCACCAGGGTTCGATTCACGATGCGATTCGCCGTGGTGTCGTTGCCCGCGAGTTCGATAGCAAGCTCAACTGCGCGTGGATACTCGCTGACCTGCGGAACGCTGCTTGATGCGAGATCCGTGGCGCTTGCAACTTTTCGATAGGCAAAGCGTGCGTTACGCGCCTCCGTCAATGCAATCTCGCCCTCGTCGCTCGCACGAATCACGCGCGCAAGTCCGTTTTCGCTTGCAACCCAACGGTAGCGCACGGTGCGAATCGGCTCTTTCGCATCAAGTGGATTGAGCCGTAAGGTAAGCGAGGTCGCGTCCCCCGAAAACACGCGAAGATCGGCGCGACGAAGATCGGATTCGAGCGTCGCGAAGAGGGTATCGAGCGCCTGCCATTGCGTCGCATCGCGAAACGTTTGATCGCGCGCAGATTGCAGCGCTTCAATTGCGCGCCAACCGGCAACCGTCATTAGCGTGGCGATAGCCATACCGACGAGCAGTTCTACGAGCGTCATGCCTCGACAAATCTTCATCGCATCACAATCGAGAGGAAAAACCCACCGCATTGGCAAGCTCGTATTGAGGATTGTCGTTGCGCACAACGCGTACTTCCACTCGCGTGAAGAGCGGACTCGGAGTCGCAGTCACTTCGGTGGCGGCGGTGAAGCGAATGCCTGCTTGTTCATACTCGCGAGTGCTTTTGCCCACTTGCGCCATCGTGCCTTGCAACCGAACATCGGCAAGCGTGTTGTGTGCAACC
>JBOFBL010000631.1:0-1533 GCA_051645545.1 Casimicrobium sp.
CCGAAGATCAAGGTCGTTATTGGCGGCCCTGAGGTAAGTTTTGAGATTCCGGAGCAGCGTGTGTGCGCGCTCGCTGATTACGTGATCACAGGCCCCGGCGACGTGACGATGAACAAACTCGTTCGCGCATTGATCCACGGGCCGCGACCGCTGATGAAAGTGCATGTCGGCGAAGAGCCCGATCTCGATCAAATCAAGTTGCCCTACGAGTATTACACCGACGAAGACATCGCGAAACGAAGTCTCTACGTCGAAGCCTCGCGCGGCTGTCCGTTCAAGTGCGAATTCTGTTTGAGCGCACTCGATAAAACCGCAACGCCGTTCAACACCGAGCGCTTTCTTTCCGAAATGGGAAAGCTCTACGATCGCGGCGCACGCACGTTCAAATTCGTTGATCGGACGTTCAATTTGAACGTAAACACCTCGCTCGCGATTTTGGATTTCTTCCTCAAACGTATCGAAGCAAAGCCGGACGATCCCTGCTTCGCGCATTTCGAACTCGTGCCCGATCATTTACCGGAAAAACTCAAAGCAACAATTGCGAAGTTTCCGCCCGGCACCTTGCAATTCGAAATCGGAATTCAAACCTGGAATCCCGAAGTGCAAGTGAACATTTCACGTAAACAGAACAACGATAAAGCAAAAGACAACATTCGCTGGCTGCATGAGCATTCGCATGCGCACATGCACGTCGATCTGATTGCCGGATTACCGGGCGAAACCTTCGCGAGTTTCGGTGAAGGTTTCGACACACTTGCGCGCCTCGGCCCGCACGAAATTCAAGTTGGCGTGTTGAAGCGTTTGCGCGGCACACCAATCATTCGCCACACCGAAAACTTTTCGATGCGCTACAACCCGGATGCGCCGTACAACATCCTCTCGAACCGCGAACTCAACTTCGCCGACTTGCAACGCATCAATCGCTTCGCGCGTTTCTGGGACTTGATTGGCAACAGCGGGCGTTTCCCAAAAACGTTGCCGCTTGTATTGCGTGAACTGCCAACATCCGCATTCGCACGCTTCCTCGCACTCGCCGATTGGATCTACGAAGAGACTGGCGCGACGCATCAAATCGCGCTCGAACGACTCTTTGATTTGGTCTATCGCTGGCTCGTAGAACAAGGGGGCGAGCCCATCGAATCAGCGCAAGCTGCGATTCTTTCGGACTATCAAAAGAGCGGGTCGAAAGGCCGACTCTCGTTCATGCAGCGTGGTCTGACAGTGAACGATGACGCCGCGACAAACTCCCGAAGCGCAACGCCTGCGCGGCAGCGACGACATTTGCAGACCGCGAGTCAATAGCGTCCTAGCAATTTGCCGCTTAGCCCGGATTTATTGGGCGAGTGCGCTAAAAATGTTAATTTTTGAAAATTAGCAAAAAAGCGTTTGTCGCCCAACAAAATCGGGCGGGATCGAGTAGCGCTCGTTCATATGTCATCCCCGCGAAGGCGGGGACCCAGACCGAGACGCTTGGTGGGGTTCGATGTGCGCTCCCAGACACAAGTGCCCGGTCTAGGTTCCCGCCCGAAGGTT
>JBOFBL010000632.1:0-2580 GCA_051645545.1 Casimicrobium sp.
CGAAGCTCGATTCGCAAGGCAGCGAAAACGCACTGGCAGATTTCGGCCTCAAATTCGATGAAGAAGTAGATACGCCGCAACGCGGTCGCACCACACGATCAGAAACCTACATGGCACCGTTTTTCTATGCAGTGGTGACGACGCTCGACGCAAAAACGCTCAACGTTATTAAGCGTGAAGAACGATACGATTTCCGCAAAGTGGTGAATCCCGATTCGACGGCTGTTCGCGTGCAAAACAGTTTCGAACCCGATCAATTGGCAGGCCTGATTGATAAATTCATCGAAACTGCAGCGATTCGCTCGGTCACTGATAAACGCGGCTCGGTTGAGATCGGTCCGCTGCGCGACTCGCGCTCGCCTACACAACCCGCGGCACCTGCCACACCGGAAAAGAAATAAAGAATAAACAAGCTCGTTCCTCCCCGAGAAAACTAAAAAGCCCACGCAAGTGGGCTTCTTTTTTTGTCGTTGCAGAGAGATCGATCAATCGACGCGTCGATACTCACCGTCGACGACGCTTGCGTCGCGAGCGCCTGTCGATGCGTTTGGCGAGCGCGGCGCGTCGCGCGCTTCACTGCGCGAGAAACCGCCAACGGTGTTGCCGCCTACGCCCGGCATCGCGAGCGAGCGATTCGGAATCAAAATCAAGAAGAGCGCCACTACGTCGCTCACGAATCCGGGCATCAGAAAGAGAAGCGCTGCAAGCATGCGGCGACCGCTATCGAACACCATCGCGTTGAGCGACAAGCTTTGCACGGCGCCGGCAAAACGGGATTTGAGCGTGCGCGCTTCGCGTTTCATTATCATCACACCGAAAATGAGTCCGGGCACGAAAAGCGCAATTCCGGGAACGCCTAGCGCTTCGGCGAATCGAAGCGTGGCATAGATATCGAGGATCGGTAGACCGATGAGAATTGCAAGAAATAAGATGGGCATGATGATTTCCTTCTGTGGCCACTGGCTTCGTGGAGCATTTCGTGTGCCACGCGTGGGTAAGCAGCCAGTACGTAGTATGACAGCCTCCGTGCGGAAAGGTGCGCCGCACTTACCCTTATCGTGGGCGCGGCATACGCGTGTGGTTGCGATTGCCACAGTGACGTTTTTTGTCGCGACATTCGCTATTTCGATACCTTCAGCCGCGCAAACCAGTGCGCCGCCTAAGACCGGGGCGATCGCTGCGCTTTCCGTACCGCCTGCGCCGCTGCCGGTGGACGTTGCGTTTCCAGTGACCGCCGCGTTTGACAAGACCTTGCGCGGCAACATCATGCTCAAAATCGACGTGCAACCCGGCCATTACCTCTATCGCGATCGTTTCGAAATCGAGCGCGATGGCGAAGGCGTCTATAGCATCGATAAATTCAAGCAACGCGCAGACGCCGAGGCGAAAACGAAAAACGATCCGCACTTCGGTCGCGTGAAGGTTTTCGAAACGCCGGTGACGCTCTGGGTTGGTCACACCGCGCGCGCAAAAAGCAAGCTCACAGTGATCTACCAAGGCTGTTCGGAACTCGCGGGCGTTTGCTATCCACCCACCAAGCGTACGTTTGATGTGTCGGGTATCGGCGTTGAGGTTGCGGCCAACGAAGCAGTGAAGCCCGGGCTCGGGAATCTTCTTAAGAAACAGGTTAGCCAATGAGCGAACCAATTGATTTTCCGCCCGCAGAAAAAACGGTCGCCATGCCAGTGAACCGCCGCCGCGCGCTGGCGCTCGCGGGTGCGGGCGCGCTCGCGTGTGGCGCGGGTGCGCTCGGCGGCTATTGGTGGATCAATCGTCCGAGCCAATCGGCGGCGCGTGCGGGTGAAGCAGGCAAATTACTCGACGCAAGCTTTCCCTCGCTCGACGACAAAACCATGCCGATGACGACCTGGCGCGGCAAAACCTTGATCGCGAATTTCTGGGCAACCTGGTGCGGTCCCTGCCGTGAAGAAATGCCGGATTTCGTTAAAGCGCAAACAGCCTACGGCGACAAAGGCTTGCAGTTTGTGGGGCTTGCGATCGATCGCAAAGAGCCGGTAGCTCGCTTTGCACGCGAGCTCAACATCAACTACCCAATCCTGATTGCCGATCCGGCGTGGTTGGATGCGGTGAAAACGATGGGCAACCCGCAGGGTGTTTTACCGTTCACGCTCGTGTTTTCGCCGAAGGGTGAAGTGCTTTTAACTCGCGTTGGGAGGCTTAAGTACAGCGAAATAACAACGATCATGAGTTAACTTCATTGATTGTCGACGAAATAATTCACTCGCTTTCAGCGATTAATTTACCCTAAAAACACTATAGACAACTACGCCATTTAATTGGAGCAAGAGAACGATAATTATTAATATCAATAAGTGCTTAAATATTCTCGATCGCCCTAATTTATTGGGCGTTTTGGAAATAAGTTATCCGCCAAAATACGGTCGATTCAAACAAGTGTTTCATCAAAATAATTCGAAAAACGCTGTCGTTGACTAGCAACAAATCCCGAATTCAGGCAAACTTACGCCTATCTCAACTCGATCTGTCGTGATCTTCGTGATCGACGGTCTGCCAAGCGTGCCAAACAGCACCTCTTTTTTTGCAAAATCGCGGCCTTGT
>JBOFBL010000633.1:0-3617 GCA_051645545.1 Casimicrobium sp.
GGATGTCTTCGTGCGTGAGCACCATTGGGCCTTCGATCGTGTCGCGACCGACGCGGCGATTGAATTTCATGCGGCCGACGCGCGAGAGATCGTAAGCGTCTTCCGAGAAGAACATGCGATTGAAGAGTGCCTCAACAGCTTCTGCGGTTGGCGGCTCGCCTGGACGCATCATGCGATAGATCGCCACGCGTGCCGTCGTTTGATCAGGCACATCGTCAGTTTTCAAGGTCATCGAAATCCACGGGCCTTCGTCAAGCTCGTTGGTGTAGAGGGTTTGGATGTGATCCACGCCCGCTTCGACGAGTTTCTTGAGCAAGTCTTCGGTGATCTCGTCATTCGCTTTTGCGATGACTTCGCCACTGTCTTTGTCGATCACGTTGACCGCGAGAATGCGACCGAAGAGATCTTCCGTCGGCAGCACGATGCTCTCTGTTTTTGCATTCAGAAGATCACGAATGTGTTTCGCGGTAACGCGTTTGTCTTTCGGCACCACGACATTGCCCGCCGCGTCGACGATGTCGAAGCGCGCTACCTCGCCTTTCAAGCGCTCGGGCACGAACGCGAGTTCGTTGCCCTTCGGCGTGAAGCGAATGTCGTCAAATTTGAAGTAGCGCGAGAGAATTTGCTCGTCGCTCAAGCCAAGCGCTTTGAGCAGAATCGTCACCGGCATTTTGCGGCGACGATCGATACGGAAATAGAGGTAGTCCTTCGGATCGAATTCGAAGTCGAGCCACGAACCACGATAAGGAATCACGCGTGCCGAGAAAAGCAACTTGCCAGAGCTGTGCGTTTTGCCTTTGTCGTGTTCGAAGAATACGCCAGGCGAGCGATGCAACTGCGACACGATCACACGCTCTGTGCCGTTCACTACGAACGAACCGTTTTCAGTCATCAAAGGCATTTCGCCCATGTAGACCTCGGACTCTTTGATTTCTTTGACCGTGTCTTTCGCCGCTTCGCGATCGTAAATAATCAGGCGAACTTTTGCGCGCACGGGCGCCGCGTACGTGAGGCCGCGTTGCTGACATTCGACAACGTCGAAAATCGGCGTGCCGAGTACGTAATTCAAAAACTCAAGCTTTGCGAAACCGTTGTGGCTCGAAATCGGGAAGATGGACGTGAAGGCCGAATGCAAACCGATGTTCTGGCGCTTCTCTACGGGCACGCCTGTCTGCAAATACTCGTCGTAGGAGGCGAGCTGCGTTTGCAGCAAATAGGGAACAGGCAAGCCTGCGGTGCGCGAACCGAAGCTTTTACGGATGCGTTTTTTTTCGGCGAAGGAATACGTCATAGTGTCCTCATCAAATGAGTGTCGCGCGGGTGATCAGGCTCGCGCGGGAGCGGGAAAGGGCTCTCGAATAAATCTGGGTTTGCTGCAATTGGCTCAATCGCTTTTTGCCCAAACTTATTCGGCAGCCGTTTCTAAAAACGGCGAAGGGGCTTAGGAGGTTTTTCACCTCCAAAGCCCCTATTTATCGGGCGTTGATTACTTGATCTCGGCCTTAGCACCAGCTTCTTCAAGCTTCTTCTTGGCAGCTTCGGCGTCGGCCTTAGGCATTGCTTCTTTAACGGTCTTCGGTGCGCCATCAACGAGGTCTTTCGCCTCTTTGAGACCCAAACCGGTGATCTCGCGAACTGCTTTGATCACGCCAACTTTGTTCGCGCCAGTCTCTTTGAGCACAACGTCGAACTCGGTCTTCTCTTCAGCGGCAGCAGCTGCGCCACCACCACCGCCACCAGCAGCAGGTGCCGCCATTGCAGCAGCGGATACGCCGAATTTCTCTTCGATTGCTTTGACGAGGTCGTTCAATTCCATTACCGACATGCTGTCGAGTGCGGCAATGAAGTCGTCTTTGTTGAAAGCCATGATGTGTTCCTAACTAAATAACTAAATGGGTTGAATATCGAAAACGATTGCGTCGAGTTACGCAGCAGCCGGAGCTTCTGCAGGAGCAGCAGCTGCGCCGCCGCCTTTCTTCTCTGACACTGCCGCGAGTACGCGTGCGAAACGCGCGACCGGCGAATTGAGCAAACCTGCGATCTGCGCCAAGAGCACTTCGCGGCTTGGGATCGACGCGAGCGCGGCAACGCCTGCTTTGTCGAGCGCCTTACCATCGAAGGAGCCTGCTTTGATCACGAGCTTGTCGTTCGTTTTCGAGAAGTCGTTGATTACTTTTGCTGCAGCCACTGCGTCGGTCGAGAAACCGTAAATCAGCGGGCCGGACATTTCGCCCGAGACCACTTCAAACGGTGTACCGGCAACAGCACGACGTGCGAGTGTGTTCTTCAACACATGCAGGTACACGCCCTGCTCGCGCGCGTTCTTGCGCAGCTTGGTCATCTCCGACACTTTGGTGCCGCGATACTCGGCCATCACGAGCGTTTGCGCTTTAACAACTTGCGCTTTCACTTCGTCGATGACCGCGGCTTTTTCAGTGCGATTAAGACTCAAAATGTTTCTCCTAAAAATCTCACGTAGCTACGAAAACTTCGCGAGACGGGTTGAAGCGATCTACCGCTTTCGAACCCTTGGCGATGCATTCAATGCATCGCTTTGGAATCTCTTGCGGCGGGAACGCCATCTGCGTTGGCTTCGAATCGAACTTTCGTTCTTTTCTCGATTAAGCGTTACTCGCTAAAAAGCTTGCAACTCACCAACGGTCTTGGAAAGCTCGCTCAATCGTTTCCGTTTGAGCGACCCACCAAATCTCTTTGTTGCTTACTGAGCAACCGGTGCCACGCCGAAAGCGCCAGCATCCACACGGACGCCGCGACCCATCGTCGAGGACACGCTAACTTTTTTCAGATACACGCCTTTCGAGGATGCAGGCTTTGCTTTCTGCAATGCATCGACGAGCGCGCGCAAGTTGGTTTCGAGTGCGGACACTTCGAACGATGCGCGACCGATCGTGGCATGCACGATACCGGCTTTGTCAGTACGGTATTGCACCTGACCGGCTTTCGCGTTCTTGATCGCGGTGGTCACGTCAGGTGTTACGGTGCCGACCTTCGGGTTTGGCATCAAACCACGCGGACCGAGCACTTGACCGAGCGTACCCACGACGCGCATTGCATCGGGTGAAGCGATCACGACGTCGAAGTCCATGAAGCCGCCTTTGATTTTCTCGGCGAGATCTTCGAAACCGACGACTTCTGCACCGGCCGCTTTCGCTTCTTCGGCTTTCGCGCCCTGTGCGAACACGGCCACGCGAACGCTCTTACCGGTACCGGCCGGCATCACCACCGAACCGCGAACGGTTTGATCGGATTTCTTGGCATCGATACCGAGATTCACTGCGACGTCGATCGACTCGTTGAACTTAGCGGTTGCCAACGACTTCGCAAGCGCGAGCGCATCGGTCACGGGATAGAACTTGTCTGGGTTGACTTTGCCTTCGAGGGCTTTTTGGCGTTTAGTGAGTTTTGCCATGATTACTTCACTCCCTCAACCGTGATGCCCATCGAGCGCGCGGAACCAGCGATCGTGCGAACAGCGGCGTCCATGTCGGCAGCCGTCAGGTTAGGCATCTTCACTTTGGCAATCGCCTCAGCTTGAGCGCGCGTCAACTTGCCCACTTTGTCAGTGTGCGGCTTTGGCGAGCCCTTTTGTACTTTCG
>JBOFBL010000634.1:0-3533 GCA_051645545.1 Casimicrobium sp.
AGCCCCGTCCCCGCCTACGTGTTGACCGCTGCTGCGCTTGCCGATCGACGCCTTGAGCGCTATCGGCAATCCATCGCGAAGTACGAACGATCACTCGCGCTCGTCGCCAATGATCGCAACGTGCAAGCAGGCATCGTGCTGGCAACGCTTGAAATCGACGGCGCTAGCGCGGCGAACGAACGTCTGACGAATTTCGTTCGGCGCACGCCGCAGTGGCGCACCGAGAAAGAATTTTTGCCCTTGCTTGAAGCGCTCGCAATCGTTCGCGAACGCCAGGAGGCATGGACGGAAGCGCTCGACGCGTGGCAACGCGTTCTTGCGTTTTCGCCAGACAATAAAGGCGTGTGGCGCGCAGTTGCATTCGTTGCAAGTCGTCTCGGTGCGGCCTCAGTGGCCGATGATTTTGCCAATCGCATCAACGAAGGTTTTGATGCCGACGCGCGCACGCGATTGCGCCAGGATCGAACAGCATTCAAGATCCGTTGGGGCGAAGTCGACTTGCGCATCAAGAGTGCGACGCGGCGCTTCGACGGTACCGATCAAGCGCTTGCCGCTAGTCGCAGCGATCTCGATCATCCGGATTCGAACGACACTTATCGCGAGATGGCGACAGGCGATCGCTTAGTCGCGTTGCGCAATCGCGTGCTCATGCGCGACGCGATTGCGCTGTACGAATCGGCGCAATCGCGCGGTGCTAAGTTGCCTGCCTATGCGGTGTCCGCCGCTGCGGACGCGTATCTGTACGAGCGTCAACCGCAAACGGCGCGCGATCTCTATCTTCGGGCGCTTGCATTGCAGAGCGAAGCGGGCGGTGGTGACAATCTTGAATGGCGTTTTTCGCTCGCCTACGCTTACATCGAATGCGAAGCCTGGGGCGCGGCCTTCGCCGAGGCCGATCGTTTGGTGGCGACGACCGAGCCGCGCAACGCCTTGCAGATCGAAGCACCGAACTTCGAACGTGCGCTGATGTTGCGTACAACGCTGCGCTTTTTTGCCGAAGAACATCGCCGCGTAAAACGCGATCTTGACCAATATCAGCGCGCAGCCCCGTATAACAACGATGTGCGTCGCGCGCTTGCCGGTTGGTACAACGCCAACGGTAAACCGCTTCGCGCCAAAGAAACGTTCGCGCGTGTGCTGACCGAAGACCCAGAGTCGCTCGGCGCACGCATCGGACACACGGAAATGTTGATGACGCTTCGCGAGTGGCCACAGGCAAAGCAGGACATCGAGCAACTGGTGGCCGAGTACCCTGAATCGCGCGCCGTGCAGCGAATGCACGACGATTGGCAAATGTTGCATGCGCCCGAGCTTCGCATTAACGTGAGCACGTCGAGTACACGCAGCGACGAATCGATCGCACCGCAAAGCGCTCGCGAGTGGTTCATTGATGCTTACGCATACAGCCCGCCGCTGATGCCGACGCAAGCGACGCGCCTTTTCGCGCACGTGATCGCGTCACAGGGCACGCTCGTCGATGCGACTGAACCGGGTCGACAGCGTGTGGGGCTTGGCATTGAACATCAAGCAAATGGTTGGACCGGGAGCTTCGAGGTGCATCGCCGACGCTTTGTCGAGGCTCCGGCGGATAACGATGTCGGCGCGGCAGTCAATCTCAGCTATAGCGTGAACGATGACTGGAAGTTGCGCGCTAGTGCCGATACGCACACCGCCGATATCGCGTTTCGCGCCATTCAATCGGGCGTTTCTGCTCGGCAATACGGTGTGTCCGTCGATCGTAATTTCGAATACGGGCGCTCGTTATCGGCATCGGTATCGCATCATGATTTCAGCGATGACAATCGCCGCTGGTCGTATGCAGCACGCTGGCGCGAGCGCCCGTACAGTAGCGCTCGAATAAAGATCGATACCGATTTGTCGGTGTTCGCGTCCAGCAATTCGCGCAGTGACGTCGCGTATTTCAGTCCCAAGCGCGATATGAGTATCGAAGGCAACGTGTCGCTCGATTGGCTCACTTGGCGGAATTACGACCGCTCGTTCAAGCAATTAGCTTCGCTGGGTGCAGGCATTTATAGGCAATTCGGCTTTGCGCAAGGCGCGATTTTTTCGGCAAGCTATATGCACGAATGGACGCAAGCGCGACATTGGGGATTGCGCTACGGTGCTACTGTGGTGCGTCGCCCGTACGACGGTGTACAAGAAACGCGGGTGATCGGGGTCATCGATTTCAACTGGAGAATTCGATGAAGCCGCTACATCAATGGCTCCTCTGGATTGGATTCGTCTTTAACCTTATCGTTGGGCATGCGCACGCGCAGACACAGACGCGTGAGCCGCAGAGCGATCGCGCTTTTTATGTTCTTAGTTATCACGATGTGTATGCGTCGCTTGGCGAAGCCGCAAGCGTCGATTCATTGTCGGTGAGCGTTAACGACTTGGTGCGACACTTCTCCTGGTTGCGCGACAACGGCTATCGCGTGGTGTCGGTCGATGAGGTACTTGCAGCCAAGCGCGGCGGTAAACCGCTACCGGAGCGCGCCGTGATGCTTACCTTCGACGACGGTTATGCAAGTTTTTATCGGCATGTGTTTCCGCTGCTCAAGCTTTTCGAGTATCCCGCAGTCATCGCAATCGTTGGCGGCTGGATCGAATCGCCGACGACGAGCACCATCGAATTCGAATCCGATCGAACTGGCGGTGCACAGTTCATGACATGGCCGCAAATTCGCGAAGTTGCGCAAAGCGGCTGGGTCGAGGTCGCGTCGCACACCTACAACCTGCACTACGGCATCGTCGCCAATTCGCAAGGTAACTTGCAGCCCGCAGTCATCACGCGCGAGTTCGATCGTGTGAACCTTCGATACGAAAGCGACGAGCAGTACGCCGCGCGCTTGCGCGCCGATTTGGAATTAAGCAGTTCAGTGATTGAGGCGCGTACCGGTCGTCGGCCGCGCGCGATCGTGTGGCCGTATGGCGCATATAACAAAACCTCCAACGATATTGCCGCAAGTATTGGCATGAATGTTGGCTTCACGCTCGATGTCGGCGGCAACGCGCCCACGCAGTCGATGGCATCGTTGCGTCGCGCGCTGGTGCGTCGTGGCGGCACGATGATCGACTTTGCCTGGGATCTCGCACCGCCTTTGGTGCGTTCTGAGCGAACATTGGGCTTAAGCGACGCACGACTGCTGGGCAAAGACGACAGCGAGTCGGAGTTTCGTTTATCGCAAACCATCGAGCTGCTTGCGGCAGTGCAGCCGAGGCGCGTTTCGCTCACGCTGCCGCGCGAGGCGGTTGTTGCGGTTGTTGCAACTGACCGCACACCGATTGACGGCGAATCAGCGACCGAGATTCGCTTGTACGATGCGCTTAATCGCGCGACGTGGCAAATTCGATCACGCATTGCAGTACCCGTTGTGTTGGAAGTGCCGCCGATTCAATCGCGCGATGCGGCACTGCGTTTTGCGCGGTATATCGGCGAGCGAGTGCCGCTATCGGCCGTCGTATTCGACCACTCCGAAAGCGGCGATGGCTCTCGCATCGATGCAATATTGAGTACGATGCGCGAAGCG
>JBOFBL010000635.1:0-3644 GCA_051645545.1 Casimicrobium sp.
TCATCGTTGATTTACAGAGTCTTCCTAGCCCAAAAACAAGGTTTTTGGAGCGCGGTTTCTAGGCATCTCGTTCACCATATCGATCTTCAAAAAACAGAAAGTCAGGGACATGAATCGCAAGCTTTCAACGCGCTCAGCAGTCGCGGCACTCCTCCTCTTCTCGGTCGCATTCGTTTCGATGGCGAGCGCGCAAACCATTCGCGTGTTCTCCGGCGGACAGGGTCAGCGCCCTGACTTGATGCGCAAGATGTTCGATCAATTTGAAAAAGCCAATCCGGGCGTGAAAATTGAAATCGAAACCGGCGGTCAAACTGCCGAGCTACAGCGCGAATATTTGGGCAAAGTGCTCACCGCAAAAGAATCTGCGCTCGATGTGTTCATGATCGACGTGACCAACACACGACTCAACCAAAGCAAAGGCTGGCTTGAGCCGCTCAATCAGTACGTCGGCAAACCGGAAGTCGCGCTCGCCGATCACCTGCCCGTCTATCGCACCACCAACGTCGTCGATGGCCAGATTTACGCCATGCCAGGCTTCGCCGATGCGATGTTCATTTACTACCGCAAAGATTTGCTCGCGAAACACAACTTGCGCGAACCACGTACGTGGGATCAACTCGCCGCAACAGCAAAAAAGATTAAGGCGGCAGAGAAAACCAATCCGAATTTGCAGGGCCTCTCGATTCAAGGCGCGCCGATTGAAGGCACCGTGTGCACCTTCATGCTTCCGATCTGGAGCAAAGGCGGCGACGTGGCCGACAACAACGGGAAATTCAAGCTTGACCCCGCTTTGGCGCAAGCCGGTATCGAGCAATGGTTGAAGCTCATCGATGAAGGCGTCGTCTCAAACAAGGCAAGCGAAATCAAAACGATGGACACCGTCAATGATTTCAAAGCGGGCAATGCGATCTTCGCCATCAACTGGGGCTTTGCCTGGGATCGCTTTCAGAACGATGCCGACACCAAGGTCAAAGGCATGGTCGACGTGATGCCGATGGCGCGCGTGAGCGAAAACAGCAAATCGGCGACGTGCATTGGCGGCTGGCAATGGGCCGTAAGCGCGTTCTCGAAAAATAAAGCGGTCGCTGCGAAGCTTGTGCAATACATGTCGACGCCGGATGTCGCGAAATTTTTGGCCGTCGAAGGTTCTTTGTTGCCCGTATTTGCATCCACTTACACCGAACCCGCGTATCTTGCTAAGGTGCCTTGGGCATCCGGCGCTGGCGTGATTGCAACGTTCGCGCGTAACCGTCCAGTCTCGGCGCGCTACGGCGAAGTCTCCGACAGCATTCGCACAGCAACGAGTGCGATGCTCGCGCGCAAAGTCACCCCGCAACAAGGTGTTGCCGACTTAAGCGCAAAACTCAAACCGATTCTTCAATAACAACAACGATGTCTCTCCACCACTAAGGCCTGATTCGCCTAAGCGCCTGCGATCGGAAACGACGCAGGCGTTTTTATTTGTGCGCCGCAGGATGCAAGCAGCGCAACTGAATACACGGGACGCGAAAACAAGCGCTTTGCGGGCATAGTCTTTTTTCTTCTCTCGTGCGATATTGCGCAATCACTGAGGAGGAAACAGCATGAAGTACAGCAACGATGGATCTGCGCAGTTTGTGTCGCCGAGGGCGTATACACGTATCGCGCTCGCTTGCATCTGCCTCGCGCTCGGCGCCTGCGCGACACAACAAACAACTACTGGACTACACGTCAAAGAGGTCGGCAGTTTCCACGTCGGCGGTCGCAGTGTGAGCTTGAGCGGCTTACCCGAGAAAGAACTTGTTTTCACTCCCGGTGCGCCGCCGCTCAAAATCAATCCGAATGGCGACTTTGAAGTCGAAGCGCTCTATGCGCGCTATACAAAACTTGTGTCACCCAAAGCGAAGTACCCGCTACTCATGTGGCACGGCGGTGGACTCGCAGGTGTGACGTTTGAAACCAAGCCGGACGGTGGCGCAGGCTGGGAGAGTTTCTTTTTGAACGCGGGACATGACGTGTACGTGAGCGACGCAGTCGAGCGCGGTCGCGCATCGTGGGCGCGCTATCCTGAAATTTTTAAAGGTGAGCCTTTCTTTCGTACGAAAAAAGAGGCGTGGGAACTCTTTCGTATTGGTGCAAACGGCTCGTACACAAACGACATCGCGCAACGCAAAGCAAACGCCGGAACGCTCTTCCCAATCGCTGCGTTCGATCAATTCGTGAAGCAAAGTATTCCGCGCTGGAGCACCAACGACGCGGCGATTCAGGCGGGCTACGACGCGTACGTTGAGAAAGTGTGTCCGTGCGTGATCCTCGTGCATTCGCAAGGCGGCAACTTCGCATTTAACGCGGCATTGAAGCGCCCCGATCTGATCAAAGCCATCGTCGCAGTCGAGACGAGCGGATCGCCCGATCCCGATAAAACGGATTTCGCGAAGCTTAAAGGTGTGCCGATGTTGTGGGTGTGGGGCGACCATCTCGATCAGTATCCGTTCTGGTCGCCGATCGTTGCGCGACAAGAAAAATTTCGCACGAACCTGAAAGCTGCAGGCGGCGTGGCCGACGTGATGAAACTTCCCGACGAGGGCATCAAAGGCAATTCACACATGCTGATGATGGATAAAAACTCCGATCAGATTGCCGCATTGATCCAGGGATGGCTCGCAAAACAGGGGTTAATGAAATAGCATCAGCATCATAGAGGATCGCCTAATTTAATTGGGCGATACGTCATTTTTTGCAATTTCTCGAAAAAATCATTTTATTTACTTATCGCCTATTTAAATTGGGCGAAAACCGCAATTGCTGGAGTGAAAACAGGCAATAAAAAATCGATGTATTAGAGCGCCATTTCAGTTTCCGCAAGGTGGAATTGCCAACACAAACTCGGTCGGCTAGACTGCGTTAGCGCTTTTCTTCATTGGGAAGTGCGCGTTTGTGCATCGCATCAGGCGCTGCCAAAAACACCCGCAAATTTCACTCGATTCGACGGAACACTATGCCGCCACGCGCCTCATTGCCTGCGACACCCAGCATCACACGCGGCTTAAACCGCAGCGGCGCGCGCGCCAAAAAAGACTTGGGCGGCGGAGTGCAAAGTTTGACGCGCGGACTCACGCTGCTCGAACAACTCGCCGAGTCCGAAGGCGGCATTTCGCTCACCGAAATTTCGCAGCGCGCCGCGCTCGCGCCCTCGACAGCGCATCGCCTGCTCAACACCTTGGCCGACATGGGCTTCGTGTTTCAAGCGCCGGATTCGGGGCTTTGGTACATCGGCCTTAAAACCTATCGCGTCGGTTGCGCCTTCGTATCGAATCGCGACTTCGTCGGCGAATCGCACGCGTACCTTCGCAAGCTCATGGAGCAATCCGGCGAAACGGCGAATCTCTCCATCATCGACGGCACGCACGTGTGCTTCATTGCGCAAGTGCAATGCCACGAAGTCATGCGCATGCTCGTGCGCCTGGGCTCGCGTCTACCCGCGCATGCGTCGGGCTCGGGCAAAGCCATTCTCTCGGCGTTGCCCGAAGATGAACTCGCAATCTTTTTTCGCGAATCGAAACTGCAAAAACTCACACAAAAAACGACGACCGACGTCGACCAGCTACGCCTGCAGTTCGGCGCAATCCGCTCGCGCGGCTACAGCTATGACGACGAAGAGAACG
>JBOFBL010000636.1:0-15119 GCA_051645545.1 Casimicrobium sp.
CTGTTTTGCGATCGAAACGCCACTGCGAAATCTTGTTAGCAAGCGTCGGCTTCACTTGTTCACGATCAATTTTGCCGCCGATCTGAATATCGGTGAAGGTGATTTCTTCGATCGTGTTGCCTTTGTCGTCGATCACGCGGCCGCGCAACCAGAGCCCGGTTTTGAGCTCCGTCCAGAGCTTGTGCCAGAAGCGAAATTCGTCGGTCGGCTCGAACATCCACACCTGCGCATCATGTCCGGCCACGCGCTCGACTTCGAGCTTCTTCACATTGAAATGTTGCGACAGCGTCGTAAGCTGTCGCGGCAGCAACGACGGGAAGCCCTGGCGACCCGTGCGGGGTTCAACGCGTATCACACGCTCTTCGGGCAGATAACAGGTGAGCTCTTCGTTGACACGCACGACTTCAAACGGCGGGCCATCAAGCGTGGTGATGCGCTCCATCTCGACACCGTTTTCAAAAAGATGCACGATGCGCGACGTCTCCGCAGAGCCACGACGTTGATAGACGATGGTGCCGGTGTAGTTGAGCGTTGCCGCCGCATTCGCGGCCTGGCGAAGAATGGTGGAGACGTTGACTGCAGGATTCGGCACGGGGCCGAACGAGCCCGTCGACTGTGCTAGCAGCGAAGAGCTAAAGAAACCCGTAGCAACAAACGCAGGAATGAACGAACTGGAAAATCGTAGGCGTGACAACACAGACATAACCACCGGTTGTGAGATCAACAAACTATTTAAGGATTGCTAACAGGTTGCACCGCAACGGCGGGACGCAGGTATTGACGCACGGCATACATGCTCGACACGTCTGCGCTTTCTTGATGCGCGCGCAAGAGTGCATTGAAGTCGTCATTGCGTGCAACGGGTTGCGCAACCGGCGTAATCGGCGGCAAAGCAGCTTGATTAGCGATCGCTCCATTAGTTTGGGCGTTGCCTGCAATTTGCACTGGTGTTGAGTATTGCTGATACACGACGGTACCCACAAAACCTACGGCCGCCACCGCTGCAGCTGTTGCCCATGCTCGACCGCCACGACCCATTTGCCGCATTGAGGCAAAGAGCGACTTCTCTTGCGCAGCCTCAACGCGTTGTCGCGCCGTTTTGATCTGCGGTGCAACGACCGTCGGCTCAAGCGCAATCGCTGCACGAATTTTGTCAGCCGAGCCGAGCGCTGTTGGCTCAAGCCCGCGAATGCAATCGCCGACAAAATGAAGCTCCGCCCAGCAATAGCGAGTTTCCTCGGCGCATAGGGTTTTCATCGCGAGCTCGATTTCGTGCGGCGCAATATCGCCGTCCATCCAACGAGATACCTGCTCACGCGTCACCGCGCTGATTTGTTGATTCATTGCCTGCCCTGAATTCATAACTACCATCTCCTGTCTTCTGTCGTTCCCAGCAACGGTCGCAGTTCGGCGGCGATTGCTTCGCGCGCTCGGAAGATGCGGCTTCGCACCGTTCCGATCGGGCAATCCATAGCCTCTGCGATCTCTTCGTAACTCAAGCCCTCGATTTCGCGCAGCGTCACCGCCGTCCGTAAATCTTCAGGCAGTGCTGCCATCGCCCGGTTCACCGTTTCCGCGATTTGCTTGCTCGCGTATTCGGCATCGGGTGTTGCGACGTCGTGTAGACCGACGTTCCTATCAAAAGATTCCGTATCTTCGTTTTCATCGGTTTCGAGCGAACTAGCGGCCACGATTCGCCGACCGGGGCTCGATAAATAATTCTTCGCGCAATTGATCGCGATTCGATAAATCCAGGTGTAGAACGCTGCATCGCCGCGAAAGGTCGGCAACGCGCGATAGGCCTTGATGAAGGACTCTTGGACCACGTCATCGACCTCGCCAGAATCGCGAACGAAGCGCGAAACAAGGCGCTGCACCTTCCGTTGGTACTTGAGCACCAAAAGGTCGAAGGCGCGTTTATCGCCCGCCTGGGCGCGTTCCACAAGTTCCTGGTCGATTTGCCGATCGCTCAAACGCGAGATCCCCTTTTTTCTACTGTCTTATCCGCGATTATCGATGCTTCGAAACGGCGCGAAGCTTAGGACTTGCGCGAAAAACCGAAGTTCAATGCAAGATGAGGTGGGGCTCAATCCGCCCCACTTCAACCCCACGGATCGATTTAATGGGCGCAGACGCCCAATCGCCAAGCGCCTGACGCGAAACATCATCCATCATGCCCAGTTGCTCCAAAGCCGCGCAAAACGCCGCCATGAGCGCTTTTTGATTGCCATCGCTCACCTTCGCCGCGATGCCGATACCTCGCGAGCGACTGGCAAGCGTTTGCACGCCGTCGGCGCCAACCTTTGCAATCCAGTCGCCGCGTCCGGCGAGCGATAGTGCCAAATCGTTGCGGCCTTCGCCGGAGACCATGTCAGGATGTTTCGCCATGGCTTCGAACAGCCGAGCGCCGCTTGCGCCGTACTTCGCATCGCCTTGTTCGCGCGTCATCCACGCAAACGCACGCGCGAGCCCGGCGAGCGACACCGCGTAATTCGGTGCGCTGCAACCGTCGGTGCCCCAGGGCATCGTGCGGGCATCCGCAACTGCGCAGGCGTACGCAACCGATTCGCGAATGGCTTGCTGCACCGGATGGTCGTAGTCGAGGTAGTTTTCAGTCGTTGCGCCGAGCACATTTGCATAGAGCAACATGCCGGAATGCTTGCCCGAGCAATTGTGAAACAGCGAATTCCAGCGCTTGCCCTCTTCCGGACGCTTATCGTTAGCTTGAAACCAGTACGGCGCATGACTGCCGCATTGCAGCGCCGCATCGCTCAACTGAACGCGCGCGAGCATCGCTTTGGCGGCATCCGCATGCTTCTCCTCGCCGTTGTGGCTTGAACATAACAGCGCGGTCTCGGCGAGTGTTAATTTGAAATCCGCGAAACGTGGGTGCGACACGAGTGGCAACGCCTGAAACGGTTTGAGCGACGAGCGCGTGAAGATCGGCGTTTCAACATCGCCTGCGTGGGCGACAAGTTTTCCATCACGATCGACCACGGCGAACGAGCCGTAAAACACGTTTTCAACGTAGCCGCCGCGTGTGGTGTAAGCGATGGGAACGTGCTTGGGAAGCATGGAAGGCGGCGATGAGCTGGGCATCCCCGCATTGTTTCATGCGAACTTGCGATCGCGAAAAAATGCTTATCAGCTATTTTGTGAAATAACGTTTTTACTGGGGCAATAGTTAATATTTATTATTTTTCGATAAATAACAATTTATCCTCGTTGCCCCAATTAAATTGGTTAAAACTCACCAATGCCAATCACCGTCATATACGCAAGCTTATGCTGCCATTCCCAGGTGACTCTGACAGTTAAAGCGTCTCAAACCCATTGTTCCCCAAACGCAATCGTTGCAGATCGAGCCCGCGTTTTTTGAGCCCCGCTTGCGTCGCGTTTGCCATTCGCACAATCGCGTCGGTCTTGCCTTGCTTGAGATATGCCTGATAGTTCGCCTTTTGCACAATCAGCGGATACGCAAGGCGCTCGAAAAACATCTGGCGCTGCTCGTTGTTCATCGTGCGCCACTCTGGCGATTGCGCAAGGCTCTCGCGCAATTGATCGGCAATGCCTTGATATTGCTGCGATGATGGCAAGGGTTTTTGATTCGCCACCGCCCACGATTGCCCCGTCCAAAACGCCATGAGTCCTTCCATCGTGCCGCTATCCAAGCCTTGTAATCGTGCATAGCCCGCGAACACTTGCACAAAATCCGCCTGCTCCAGCATTGCGCGTATTTCCACCACATCGGCAGCGCTCATCTGTTTGGTGAAGTCTTGCAAAAACTCATCGCGCAGCTTCGCCGATAGCGCTTTGTCTCGCGTATAGGGCAAGGGATTGTTATTGGCAGATACGCGAGTCGATGTTGACGCAGCAGGTGCTACGCGGTTTTTCGTACTGCCGCCCGCGTCGTTGGTACGCTGCTTTTTGTACTGCGCACCAATCGGCGGATAGTTGAATTGATTGAACGCGAAACCGCCGGATTGATAGTAGTTGTACTGCGCGTGCGCTGCCGCAGCATTGAGCCCCAGCGCAACGCTTGCCCACCAAAACGCTTTAACAAATTTCGTTGGCATTGCCCGCTCCTTACAAAAAAGGCATTCCCCCGAATACGATTGTTTACTCGCGGCAGATGCAATGGCTGCATTTGTAATTCAGCACGGCGCTCAGATCGACGCAATCGAAAGAATCGATTGAGGAAGCGCTGAGTAAGTCGGCGACAGGGATGCAGTGTGAGGCGTCGTTGGGCGACGTGTACTTTTGTACACGAGCCCGACGACAACAAAGCACATTTCACACAAAAGCGCACCCTCGCAGCCACTTAACCAGCGTTTCCTTAAATCATCACCGGCCAGGCTCGCTGCTCGGGTCGAATTTGCTCGAGCACGCGCGCGAGTTGCATCACACCTAAATCGTCGAAACGACGACCTGCGACTTGCACGCCAATTGGCAAGCCTTCACTCTGCGCTTCCGTCGAATACCACCAATTGATCGACGCGGCGGGTTGCTCGCTCATGTTGTACGGGACGGTAAACGCGATGTGTTGCAGCGCTTTTTCCGGATCGTTGCCGGGGCAACAGAAATCCGCCTCGAACGCGGGCATCGGCGCTACGGGTGAGATCACGAAATCGTACTTGCGAGTGGCAGCGATTGTGACTTCGCGCATCGTCATCACGTCGTTGTAGAACTTCATCACGCGCGTGCCAGAGAATTTGAGCGCACGATGCGTCGCCCAATGCACGATGAACGGCAGAATCTTCGCGCGTTGTTCATCGCTCATCGCGCCAATATCCGCACCGCTGCGCACTTCGAAAAATGCGCACATCGAATCGAGCAATTGCTGTGTGATCAACGGCTTGATCGGCTCGATGATTGCGCCTTGCATTTCGAGTTTCTGTGCACAATCCCAGGTCGCAGCAGCCACATCGTCTTGCACCGCCCAACCTGCTGCAGGATCGACGAATACGCCAATGCGTTTGCCTTTCACATTGAAGCGCTCAAGATTCGTGGCGAAATTCGCCTCGTGCGGTGGCAAATTCATGTAATCGCGATGCTGCGGGTCGGGCTTCGAAATCACGTCCATCAACATCGCTGCGTCGCGCACCGTGCGCGTCATTGGCCCCGCGACGCGACCGAGAAACGGTGGATTGATCGATACACGACCGAGCGATGGCTTCAAAGCGAATAGCCCACAAAAACTGGCGGGCAAGCGTACAGACCCGCCAATATCGGTTCCGATATGAAGCGGCCCATAGCCCGCAGCCGCTGCGGCAGCCGCGCCTGAGCTCGATCCACCAGGATTCCTATCCAATTGCCACGGATTGCGCGTGACGCCATGAAAGCTCGATTGCCCGGATGTGAGCATGCCGAAGTCCGGCATCGTCGTTTTACCGACGACCACGAGCCCCGCTTCGTTCACCCGATCAACGACTGGCGAATTCACCGTTTTCGGATCGAGCGAATTTGCGGCCGTACCAATCGGCGCAGGATCGCCGATCGAATACAGGTTTTCTTTGATCGTGATCGGCACGCCGTCAAGCGCGGAAAGCGCTTTGCCATATTTCCAGCGCGACGCGGAATCGGCGGCAGCATCGCTCGCCTGCGCGTTTTTCGTCAGATAAAGCGCGTTGAGTTTCGGCTCGCATTCGGCAATGCGCCGAAACACGGACGCGGTGACCGCAGACGGATCAAGCACCCGCGACGCGAACTGCGTAGAAAGATCGGAGGCTTCGAGCCAACAGAGGGTTTCCATCATTCGAGTGTAGCTCCAATAGATGCCGCGAGCATTGACGCCGCGCGATAGTCGAGACAAGTGCGACCGCGATCGGTTTCGCGTTATCGACGCGACAATAGAAGTGCGTTCATGGTTCGACAAGCTCACCACGAACGGAAGTGAGTGGTGAGTACAGCGTTTACTCCCGTGCTCGGTTTATGCTGAGTTTGACGAATCAACACTGCGGTAGCGCGAGCAGAAATATTCAACGCTACCGACATTCAACGCCACTGACAAAAACAAAAAACCCGCCGAGGCGGGTTCTTTGTTTACTAACTGCGCGGCTAACCGCGCAGGTTTATCGCTTGTTACTTACGACGACGTTGGGTCAACGCGCCGAAGCCTGCAACCAACAATCCCATGAGGGCGAGGCCGAGGGTGCCGAGCGTTGGGACAGCGACTGCCGGGGCTGCCACAGCATCATCATCAAGCACGGCAACCGCTGCTGCACCCGTTCCCGAGATCGCAGCTGGTGCGTCAACCGAGGTGATCGTTAACGTCAAGTTGCGTCCATCGCCTGTTGCGGTGTTCTGCGCGGTCTGAACAGTAACGTTAACCGGCGTACCGCAAGTGATCGTTGTGATCGGCGAAGCAGGCGCCGCCGCACCGTCGGTGGCAACACCACCAGCAATGGTGTAGTTAACACCGGTCACCGTAGTCGCACCTGAGCAGTTCAACACGAAGGTTGCGACGCCACCTTCAGTAATCGACGCAGCGCTCGGTCCAACCACTACTGTAGGACCAGCATTGACCGTACCGTTCAACGTGACAGGGAAGCCCGCCAACGTTGTACCCGACGCTGCTACACAGCTAATCGTTGCAGTTTTCGCACCTGCGGTCGTACCTGCTGGAGGTGCGAAGGATACTGGCAGATTCGTTGCACCAGTTTGCGTAAGTGCAGTAGCACCTGTTGCAGTCGTGCTAAAGAGTGCTGCGTTAGTGCCTGAAATCGAGCACGATGTCGTACCACCCGCTGCGGTATTACCTGCAGCAGCCGTCAACACCACATTCCCGTTTTGCGCTGCGCCACCGGCCGTCGTTGAACCGAGGTTCACCGGCGTTGCTGCCGTCCATGTGTTCACTGGAGCGGCCGTTACGGTGCCATTCAACGTGACAGGGAAGCCTGCCAATGTTGTGCCTGAGGCCGCCACACAGCTAATCGTCGCCGTTTTCGCACCTGCGGTCGTACCCGCTGGCGGCGCGAAGGACACTGGCAGATTCGTTGCACCGGTTTGCGTAAGCACTGTAGCGCCAGTTGCGGTTGTGCTGAAGAGTGCTGCGTCAGCGCCTGCGATTGAGCACGATGTCGTTCCACCCGCCGCAGTATTACCTGCAGCAGCCGTCAACACTACATTTCCGTTTTGCGCTGCGCCACCTGCCGTGGTTGAACCAAGATTTACTGGCGTTGCGGCTGTCCAAGTGTTAGCCGCGACTACACCTGGCGTTGCAAAGGAAAACGTTGCAGAAGCAGCCGTTGTGGTGTTCAACGCGTCCAAATTATTGCAGTCAGAAAAAGCGGGGTCACCAACACCAATTACCGCCGTAGGCGCTAATGAGTAGGTGAACGACGTAGCAGCAGGCAACCCACTTGGAATTGTAAAAGTGAGCCCAGCAATCTTGACGTTAGCGCCTGTGCCACCGGCTTGCACTCCCGTTGCTGGAACTCCCAAACCAAGATCAGTAAGCGTTGCAGACAAAGCTGCTGGCAAGGTAGTTAAGTCAGTTACGTTCGTGAACGGCGAGGTTCCCGTTCGCGCGGACACTTGAATTGCCGCCGTGTTGGCTGCCGCGTTCGTAGAAATCAGCGGGAAACCTACTGAGCACACACGCTCAGACGCGGTCGTATCCACGCACAGAGATGCTGTCACAGTACCACCAGTTGTCGTGATCGCGATCGGCGCAGACGCTCCAGTACATGCCGCCCCTTCCACGACACGCACCGTTATCGCCGCGTGCGCTGTATAGCCGCTCGCAACGGCGCCCGCGATAAGTAATGTCGCGAGAAATGACTTTATAAGCTTCATCAAAATACTCCGTCTATTGCAAGGTTCGGTTCAAACGTTGCTGTACAAACAGCACGTCAGGAGCTTGAACAGTACCGTTACTGTCCATATCGGCTCTGAATCGGTTTCCAGCCGTTTGGGCTGTTGAGTTAAGGCGCTGCTGCACAAAGAGCACATCCGGCGCTTGCACGGTTCCGTTTCCATCGGCGTCACCAGCAAGGAAACCGACGACTACGCTCGGACTCAACGTCCCAGTGGCCGCACTGGACGTCACGCCATTGAGCGATACCTGGACGCGTGAGCGATCAGTCACACCCGACAAACTAACAATCACGTCGTTACCGGAGACCGAAGTAGTAGCAGTCACGCTAGCGCCACTTTGCGTGGCTGCAGTAACACTTCCCGCCGACGAGACCGCCTGAGCAAAGCGGAAAACAACTTTATGGGGATTAGGCCCTGTCGCCTGACGAGGCTCGATGGTGGCTCCAGATGCAGCACCGGTTCCAGTGATTACAGCTGCAGCATTCAACGTGATATCAAAATCAGTGCCGTTATGTGTCTTACGCGACACATACGGGTTAGAAGCAGCTAGCGCAAATGTGCCACCACCGCTACCCGCCGCGTTAATCGTAAAACTCTTATTATCAAAACCGGCCGTTCCGCCTGCGTAAGAATAGTTTCCGTCGCTTTCGATACTAATCGTCGTAGTTCCTGTGGTGAAACCTGGAACGCGTGTTGCGACGATCTTGAAAAGCTTTAGATCGGTGGCAGAGCCGGTTGGCGTGCCATTGATGTTGCCTGGATCAAGGCAAGGTGCGAGGCCGCCGGATGCCGCTGGTTCTGCAACGTTGGGCCAACCTACCGCGCCGCTTGTGCGAATGGAGGTGTCAATCCAGCCCATGACGGCTTGACCGCCGACGCCTGGCGTAGTGGGCGTTTGAACTTGTGCGGCAGCAATACGGCAACCGTCATATTCTTCTGACACCGCAAGCGAAACATGAGCGCTGTTGAACTTGACTTTCACGCCGAGTCCGCTTTCGGCGGCGGCGGTTGTCGTGCTGTACCGACCATAGAAGGTCACGGCGTCAGAGGTAAATGGAACCGTTGTTCCATTCATATTGGTTCCGCCCGTGGCAGCGGTAAATGGATTGACCGTTTGCGTGGCTTGAGCAGAAAAAGCCATCATGCCACCGGCAATCAGCCCAACTACCAACTGACCCATGCGCGTTGCGCGTACTTTTTTCATGTGTTGAACCCCTAATGGCAAGACAACTTTGTTAAACATGCTACACAAACCTTTGATCTTTTGGAACAAATTCCAACTTTTTCCCATTTTGCGCGGGAAACGCAGTTTCAATAACGCGACAGTCGGCAATATTAACCGCCCGCCGCTTGAATTCGTTTGGGACATCTGTCCCATCGTTCAGAACGCTCATGCAATTCGCCTTATCTCCTAAAGACGTAAAACGCCGACGTTTTCGGACAGTATTTACGCACTTTATTCAATTTATCTGCAATCGCGACCGTAAAGTTCAATATTTAGCTTTCCTATGCCTTAACAGCGTACTCAGCCGACTTTCGGATCATTCCCGCCGACCACACCACGCGCATGCACTGCACGCGCAACTTCACCGGATTATGCCGATGTCATTGTCATACGGCAACCTAAATCTGTTAGGTCTTGTAACTGATCTGTCTTACTCGGTTCGTTTATCTTCAGTTAATTAGGGGTTGAAACACATTCTGGCTAATTAACTTTTCGCCCAATTTAATTGGGCGACGATAGAAGAAATAGTATTTTTCGATAAATAACTTTTACTGCCCTACTGCCCAATTAAATTGGGCAGTAGACGCTATAGCTTGTTTCGCTCGAGATCTCAAAATAGTCGGCTTTGCGCTACGGCAACGATGTGCCACAGTTGGCGTTTAAGTTCGCGCGCGCGGCGTTCCAGTTTGCCTCGGTGATACCGGTGCCGGCGACGGCGGCGCTACTTGTGAATCCAAGCATTGAGCGCAGGAGCACCAAACCTTCTTTGGTTGCAGTGGTTAGGTTGTCGCCGTCCATGTCGAGTTTGCACGGTAAGGCGGCCGTCAGTACAGGTGATTCGAACGCGCCGATGTCGACCGCTGCGCCGACGACGCGAGGGAAACCTGCGCCGCGTTGATCGGTCGTCGCGACGACACTCGCGCCTGCGTCGAGCGCGGGGCTGCCTGTTTTGAGTGCGAGGGTGTAGCCGCCACTGCCGCCGTTATCGGTGAGGCTTTCTAACTTCGCGTCCAAGTTACAGATGTTGCCGTTTGCGCCGCAGATGCCCGCGGGAACGCCGCCTGCGTTTTCAAGTAGGCTGTTTTGGAAGGTATACGTGACGCCAGCCAAGCCGCCGAGGAAGAGGCTCGGGCCGTTTTGGAAGCGGTTTTGGCCGAAGATCGTGTTTCTGAATGTGAGCGATGCGTTCGGCGAGCCGCCCCCGAAGGCACCGTCGGCGATCGGCGAATCATTTGGGCCGTTGCGCGCAATTGTGACGTTTTCGAAGAGCACTTGGTTCGTACCAGATGCAGAATTCGGGTTCACGTGAACGGTTTGTCCGCCGGTCAGCAAGGTGCTCGAATTGCCAGCGAAGGTGCTGTTGCGAACAGCATAGGTACCGGTGCTATCGAGCAATAGCGCAGTGATGGTTTTTGCGCGGTTGCCGTAAAAGCTGGAATTTAAAACGGTGTACTGACGACCCGCTGCGTCTGCACGCAGCGACAGGCCAGCATCGTTTTCCCCCGCGAAGTTATCGCGCACGGTGAGCTGCAAGCCGAAGAAGCTGCCAGTATTCCTAACGCCAAACACGCCGAAGCCGCCGTCGACGGCACCGGCGTTTGTTTCATTCTGCGCGATCAAGACATTAAACAACGCCACCGAGGTGTTGTCGAAAATGTTCGCAGCCGACAAGCCGCCACTGCCTGCCACGGGCGAGCCGACGATGGTATTGCCCACAAATTCAGAATCGTTGATCGCGACGTTTTCACTGCAGAAAATACGCAGGCCGCCGGTGTTGGTGAGCGCGCGGTTGCCGCGGATTGAGACATTGATGAGCACAACGTCGCGACGTTGCGTGCCAGTGCAGTTACCAGTGATCGGGTCGAAGGTATCGGTGGCGATTTCTAGACCGCCAATGCGACCGGCCAGCGCAGCGTTGCCATCGAACGCGCTATTGGTGATGTTGACCACGCCGCCCACGGTAATAATGCCTGCGCCGCCGCGTTCCAGGGTGGCAGTGTTACCCGCAACGTCGACTCGGTCAAGCGTGACGTTGCCAGCGATGTTGTTAATGAAAAACGCGCCGTGACGACCGGCGTTTGGAAGACGCCCGGTGGCGGCATTACCCGCGAATTGCACTTGAGTCATCGATACGCTTGTTGCGTTGCCAACGATCAGAGCGCCGCGTGCGCTTGATGAGTTGCCGGTGAATTGCGTTTGCGAAATGCTGACCGTTCCGATTTTCAAAATCGGATCGCCCAACACAGCCGCCCCGCCGATATCAAAGCTGCTCGAGGTTGCGGCATTACGCACGGTGCGATTACGAAGGAAACGAACATTGGTGAGCGAAGCATTGGGCAACGTGGTGGCTACTGTAGCAGTCGGGATGCCGACCAAAAGTGCGCCTCCTGCGACGTTAGCGGTGTCGGCGAAGGCTTCGCAGTTTTCGAATACGACATCAGTCAAATTGATGCTTTCGCTCGACCCAATGCAGCCGCCCGTGACACTCGTGGTGCCTGCGGCGTTGCGACCATTGCGGAAGGTAACACCGGAGATCGTGGCTAACGACGCGTTCGTGTTGTCGTTGTCGGTAATGCGCAAAATGCGGCGACCGATAGCAGTCGTGGCAAGGCCGCCACCATCGATAATGAGCGCGGTGCTTCCCGGGCCGGTGATGGTAAGACCGCCTTGCGTGGTGAGGAGCCAGTTAACGGTGGCGCTGCCGCTTAGTGGCGCTTCACTCATGCTCGATTGATCGAGTGTGATTGTTCCAGGCGTTGCCGCAGTGAGGTTGAGTGCAGCATCGAAAACGATCGTATCAACACCTGCACCCGAAATACAAACGCCGATGGCTGTATCGGTGTTTGCCGATTCGATGGCTTGACGTAGTGTGCACGTCGAGCCAGTACCCGGATCAGCCAAGCTGTTGACGGTGATCGTCGCAGCATTAGTGGCAGTGATCGCAACACTTGCAGTTATCGCAAATACAAACTGTTTGAGCATGCGTGTTACCCGCACGCAACCATTCACGTTTCGTTTCACTATGAACCCCCGTTTACTTCGTTGACGTTTTTGAACGCTTCAACTTTACGTTGAACCGTTTGCTTTACACCCCACCCAAGGAGGTAGGACACGGGCCGGGCGTATCCCGCGTGTTGTACAAATGCAATCTGCGACTTGTAGTGCGAGGGAAAGTCTGATGACGGCGTCATGAAGGACTCGATCGGTCTCTTCAACGCGCGTGATGCGCTAAAGAAAGACTACCGATTTAACAAGTAGCGATCATGCGAAATCCTGCTTTACAAGAAGTTTTGATCGCAATCACTGTTTCGTTTGCGTGCTCCGCGTGATCGCGAACACTCGACATCGTCACCATCGCAACGACATTGGCAAACGTAAAAAGCAAGTCAATCGACATCCCGGTGACGATCGAAACAAACTATTGGAAGCTCGCAGCGCAGCGCGCGTTCACGTATTCGCGCATGCCGCCAACGCCGTCCCACGCGCTGCGCGTTGGCGTACCCGTTGCGGCGGGCAAGCCATCGGTCACGGCGCTGCCTTTAAGCCCCATCATCGCACGCAGCAAAATCATGCCGTCGCGTTCGGGTTGAACGACGCCGTCGCCGTCGATGTCCACAACTTTGGTGCTCACCAAATCGCGGGCGCTTTTCTCGGCGCGGTTGTAGGTAGTGGTTGCATTCGAGGTTGCGCCGATTGCGTTGTCCGCGAGTACAGAACCGCGCAAATTGTTCATCGCGCGAAGAATCATGAGGCCATCGGCAACTGGATTTTTCAAACCATTGCCTGCCGTTGCGTTGTTGACATCAAGCGAGCAGACGGGTGGTGCTTCGTCAACCCACAGATCCGGGGCGTTTGCCATTCGAGCTCTTAGCGTGGTGTTGTTCCACATGGCAAACAATTGATCGGGTAGCGAGTTACTCGTACCGATCGTGAGCGAAAGTGCGGGTGCATTGTTGCCGTTGAGCAAACACCAGGCCGCGACGCGGGTCGTGGTTGTGCTGCTGCATGAGCGCTGCGCGTTGAGCAAACCCCATTCAGGGTTGGTGTTGGCAATTACGACGTAGCTGTAGCCGCGTCGATTGATGCTGTACTGTGCGCGAAATCCGCCGCCGCTGCCGGAGTGAACAACGTTAAAGCCCGGCGTCGTCGGCGCACCGAATTCGTTGGTGTACGCACCAAAGCTATAGCGCTGCTCAATGAAACCTGTTTGCGCGTTAGCTGCGATACCTTGCGATTTCCCGCTATAGAGCGCGTCGGAGCCGGACACATTTGACGCAGGAAAATCAAGTAAATGTGGCGCACGTTCACGGCTCTTCGTTGAAAGCAGCATGCGTAAATATTCGCTGGCGCTGAACGCCCACATGCCAGCGCCATCCCATTCGCCCCAGCTTCGGAAGTAAGGGCGTCCGACCGCAGTTACCGAAGCGCTGTACATGCCGTTAGGTGGCGTGTAGAGCCGCGCGTTTGAGTCTAGCGAAAGCGGCGTGTCGTAATAGAAATTGATTTCGTTGGCGTGAGAAATGCGCGGATCGATCGAAGTGCGCTTTGCATTCACAATGCCAAGCGGGGCAAGCACTTTCTGCTTCACGTAGTCTTCGAAGCTCATGCCGCTTTTGATTTCGACGATGCGACTCATCCAGCAATACGACATGTTGGTGTAGAACTGGTAATACGCGCCGTTCACGAGCGGTGGCGCACCCGGATCGAAGTGCAGTTTTCGGCGCGGCAAATCGTATTTCAAATGATCGGCGCAGCTGCGCACAATCGTGCCGTTCGCGGGCGCGAAAGGCGTATTGAGCGTTTTTATATTTGACGGTGGATCATAGAAAAAATTGGCGATGTCCGCAGGTTGGTCGGGGGGATTACAAGTGCCCGGTACCGGGAAAACAATGCAATCGCGATCGAATCCCGCTTCGTGCTCCATGAGGTGGCGCACGGTGACGTTGAGCATGCGCGCATCGAACGGCGCTGGAGAGAAATAAGTGCTCGCACTCGTATCTTCGCGCAAAACGGCGTAGGCGCTATCGCTCCCATTCGCTTGCAATTTTCCATCCAGCATGAGCTGTTGAATCGCCAATCCCGCGACCAGTTTCGACAGGCTCGCCACGCGAAAAATATGATCCGGCGTTGTAACGACGTAGGCTGGTTCGTCAAAACAATTGGGCGGCGTGCACACACCGGTCGTCAAGCCAAGGCCGGTTTGCAATGCACGGCCAAGCGGATTGCTTGTTGCATCGTAAGCATTGGTATAGGCGCGCGAGTAAATGATCTTGCCCTGATACGCCACCGCAAGCTGCGCGTTGGGGACATTTGCATTGCGCATGAACAACTGCATGATCGCATCGAGCTGCGCGTATTCCGCAGCTGGCGTGCCGGGATTGCCGGCTACGGTCGGCTCCGGTCCAGCACCGCCTCGAATCGTCCACTGCGCGTTGGCGGTGCCAATCCCCAGCAATGACAACGCAAGCAACATCACGCAATCTCTGACGAAGTACACGCTTCGACGAATCCGCATCAACATAAATCCCCCGCACCACACACGTTAGGTGAACGCATCAATTAAGACGTAATTTCGCACGGTTTTCCGCCACTAGGCAAGCACATTTTTGTGCCGATGGCGCAATTCGCCAATCAAGTCGATGATTCCGACGAATAGTGCTGGGCTCATCGCCTCACGCAATTTCGCCCTTCGGCTTTCGCACGATAGAGCGCACGATCGGCGCGGCGCAAAACGTCTTCGACATTCGCATCGCCGTCTTGTCGCGTTGCGAGTCCGATCGAAACGGTGATCGCAATGTTGTGGTCGTCTTGCACGAACGGTTTGTCCGCAATTTCCTGGCGCAATCGCTCGACGGCTTTAAACGCTTCGTCGTGATCTGCGGCGTTGAATAGCACGACGAATTCCTCGCCGCCCTGGCGACCGACGAAGCTGCCTTCACGTGTGATCCGTGCGAGCGCGTGAGCAATGTGGGTGAGAACGCGATCGCCGATTTCGTGCCCATAACGATCGTTGATTTGTTTGAAATGATCGACGTCGATCACAGCCATTGAAAACGCGCCGAGTTCGAGTTTCGCC
>JBOFBL010000637.1:0-3508 GCA_051645545.1 Casimicrobium sp.
CCGCCTGCTGCGCCATCTTGATTGGTGCCGTTGCCGTTAAAGTAATTGAGCACATTGAAGCCCGCCGCTTTCATCGTACCGCCGACTGCGGGCGGGGTGAGCGGACGCGCTGCGCGATTGAAGCTCGGCAGATTGCTCGGGTCCGAGAGGATGCGATAGCCCTGTGCGATTTGATTGACGATGCCAGTGAGCCCGGTAATCGTTGAGCCCGCGCGCAAGGTGTCGGCGTTGGCAGCGGTGACGCCAAACGGTGTTGGGTCGGGGTTCTGCGTACTCGTCGCATCGTCGAGCGTAACTTGATTCAAACGGTTCGCGTCAAGCGCGGCAGTGATTGCCGCGAGATTGCTATTGCCAGTAATCGTGTTGCCGCTTGCGGGATCGTCGTTCAAATCGATTGTGTTGCTCGGATTGATAAGGCGTCCGCTGGAGGACAGCACGATTTCACCGAAGCGTCCGAGCGTGAAGTTTCCACTCACCGTGAGCTGCTGACTGAAATTCACGCGCATGCCCTCGTAGCGCTCGAGCGCAGTTGCATCCGCGAGGGGCAAGCTGACATTGATTGCCGCCGGCAATGGATTACCAGTCGAGATTTGAGTCACCGTCGGTGTCGCCGAACCGCTGCCGAGCTGCGTTGCCGTCGACGGTGCCGTGCCGAACTCACCGACCACACCGGTGACTTGTACGAGATTGCCAACAACCGCTGCCGCTGGCAACGTTGCGCTATTCATAAACACAAAGATGCCTTCCGACGTCGCCGGATTGGCATCGACGTCTACGTCCGGCGTTTGAATATAGAAGCCGCGGAAGCCGGGATACACCGCGGTCACGATGCCGCGCGTGATCACCGTGCTGCCGACTATCGGCGACGCGGAACCGTTACCTTGGATTTGATTGATCGGTGTCGGTGCGCTGGTGGTGAAACTGAATACATAGTTCGCGGCGAGATTATCTGGTGGATCATTCGCATCGACATCGGTCACGTTTGCCGCGAGCACGCTCACTGTGCACGTTGTGTTGAGCGGAAGTGGCGCGGTCGGTGTGAGTACGAGCGACGTCGCGTTTGTCGCGGGCAACCCTGTGAACGCAATCGGAGTCGCTGCCGGGCATTCGAGCGTGATACCCCCCGACGACACGTCTACCGGTTCGCTGAAGTTCACCGTGATCGTGGCCGCCGGGGCAACACCCGTTGCCGCGTTCGCAGGCGTGGTCGACGTCACGCTCGGCGCGGAATCTGCCGCTACGCCGGTTGCAAATGACCACGTGAAATCGGCGGCCATAGGCAGTGCGGTGGCGGCGCTTTCGGTCACGTTTGCGGCGACTACGCGCGCGTTACAAGTCGTGCTCGCTGGCAACGAAGTATTCGGCGTGAAAGTAAACGTTGTGCTTGGATTGCTTGTGTTTGCCGTTAGTGCAATCGGTGTGGCGCTTGGGCATTCGAGCGTCACTGCATTCGTCGCCAGATTCACCGATTCGCTGAACGTCACCGAGAGCGTTGCGTTTTGCGCGACGCCCGTTGCGCCATTCACGGGCGCAACCGATGCGACCGTTGGCGCAGCGTTTACCACTGCGCCGTTCGGGGTAATCGAGAGATTGTCGATCGCCAGACCATGGTCGTTACCCGTATCGTTGCCGTCGACCCAACGCAGCCAGATTTCTTCTCCAGGCGCGATGTTAAGACCCGTGATCGTTGCGCTGATGTTTGCGCGATTCGCGCTGGCGTTGCCGTCAATCGCACCGGCAGTCGTCGTAAAGGTCGGGCTCGTGAATGTCAGCGACGAGACCGCATTCCAGCCAGCGGTTGGCGTATCGGCATCGGTAATGGTGCTAGCCGCCGCGACTTGATACTGAACCTGTAGCGATTGCGCCGCGGGTGTTGCGTTGCCGCCATCGCGCCATTGCTCGCCCGTGTAGCTCACATCGAGCGAAGTGATGGCCGTGCCTGTGTTGTTGACCAGTCGAACCGCCCAGTAAAATGTTGCCGTGCCGCCGGAGGCGACGCCGCCCAAAGCGCGATCGGTCGGCGCCGCAGCGGATCCAAAGCTATAGAGCGATCCGGTGTTCGACGAGCCGGTGCCTGCGTTGTAGGTCGCGCGCGTCGAGTACCAACCGGCAATCGTCGTGTTGTCCGCCCAGGCGACGTTGGTGCCGGCGTTCGCGAGCGAATCGAAATTCTGCGTGACGGGGGTGCCGATGGTGGTGAGGCTCACTTGCGCATTGGCAATCGACCAGGCAAAACAAGTAAGTAAAGCAGCGCCGAAGCGCACGAAAGATGTTTGGATACGCATCTGAGTTCCCCGAATTCGCGCTCGTGGCGCGGTTGAGCAAGATGCGAATGTAGCACCGAGCTATGACGATAGGATCACATGCTGACGCGTTTGATTTTGGTGCGGCGGAGCGCGCAAATTAGTGCGAGAAATCAGGGGTATAGCGCGGTATGCGAGCGCTTAACTCACCCGCCCAAACCAAGCAACAGAGAGCGCAGTTGCAAGCAGCGCAAAGGCCGCAGCCACCAATGAAACAATGCCGGAGACTTCCGTTTCCTTGGTTTCCACGCCCAGGCGTGACGAGAGCGATTCGTACACTTTTTTCAAATCCGCCGCTGTACCTGCGTAGAAATACTCAGCCGCTGTGCGATTGGCGATTTGCTTGAGCGTTTCCTCATCGAGGCGAACGCGCATGCTCCAGCCGTCGAAGCCGATGGTTTCGCCGTTGACCGTCCCAACGCCGACCGTATACACACGTACGCCGCGATCAGCCGCCATTTTTGCGGCCTCCATTGGATCAATGCCGGTGGTACGTTGGCCATCGGTCAACATGATGATTGCTGCACTCGTGTAACTGCCGGGCGCAACAGGCTCGCGCTTGACGCCCTCTTTCTTCTCTTCACCGAGCGGTCGTGCGCGCGGCGTGGGCCCGCTGCCGCCCCATTGCATATGGCTGATGTCGATGCCGTCGTCCGGAAAGAGTGTCGCGAGCGAGAGCGCAATGCCGTTACCCGTGGCGGTGCCGCGTTGCAATTGAAAACTATCGATCGCAGTATTTAAATCTTCGCGCGACACGGTTGGGATCTGCGCGAGCTGAGCGCTACCGGCGAAGGCGACAATACCAACGCGAACGTGACGTGGCAATTCGGTGAGAAATGCTTTCGCCGCATTTTGCGCGGCAACCAATCGATTGGGTTCGACATCTTTCGCACGCATGCTGCCGGAGACGTCCATCGCAAGCATGATCGTTTGCTTGTTCGACGGCAATTGAATTTTCATCATCGGACGCGCGGCCGCGAAAAGCATCGCAGTGAGCGCAATCAACATGAGCGCTGGCGGCAAATGGCGTCGCCAAGCCGGTTGCTTGCCAAGCGCTTGCTTGACAAGCGCGAAATTACTGTATTGCACCGATACTTTTTTGCGCCGGCGCGTGAGCCACACGTAGAGCACAACGAGTAGCGGCACCAGCACTAAAAGCCAGAGCAATTGTGGCCAAACGAACGTCATGCTGCCCTCCTTGCCGC
>JBOFBL010000638.1:0-1409 GCA_051645545.1 Casimicrobium sp.
GAGGCCGTGATCACGGTGCCCGCGTACTTCAACGATTCGCAACGTCAAGCGACGAAAGACGCGGGGCGCATTGCGGGTCTCGAAGTCAAACGCATCATCAACGAGCCGACGGCTGCTGCGCTCGCCTTCGGTATCGACAAAGTCAAAAAAGACGGCAAATTCGCTGTGTATGACTTGGGTGGCGGCACGTTTGACGTATCGATCATCGAGATCGCGGATGTTGATGGCGAAAAGCAATTCGAAGTGCTCTCCACCAACGGCGATACCTTCCTCGGTGGCGAAGATTTCGATCAACGCTTGGTCGATTACCTCTGCGAAGAATTCAAAAAGCAAAGCGGCATCGATCTCACCAAAGATCCGATCGCATTGCAACGTATCAAGGCGGCAGCTGAGCGCGCGAAGATCGAACTGTCGTCCTCGCAACAATCGGAAATCAACGAGCCATACATCGCGATGGACGCGACCGGACCGAAGCATCTTGCGCTCAAAGTCACGCGCGCGAAGCTCGAATCGCTCGTTGAAGATTTGATTTCGAAAACGATCGAACCCTGCCGCGTTGCATTGAAAGACGCTGGCTTGTCGGTTAATCAAATCGACGACGTAATTTTGGTCGGCGGTCAAACGCGCATGCCGAAAGTGATCGACGCCGTCAAAGCATTCTTCGGAAAAGAGCCACGCAAAGACGTGAACCCCGATGAGGCGGTGGCCGTCGGCGCAGCAATTCAGGGCTCTGTACTCGCGGGCGATCGTAAAGACGTGCTCTTGCTTGACGTCACGCCGCTCTCGCTCGGTATCGAAACGCTCGGTGGCGTGTGCACGAAGTTGATCAAGAAGAACACCACGATTCCGACGAAGGCTTCGCAAGTGTTCTCAACGGCGGACGACAATCAATCCGCCGTGACGATTCACGTGCTGCAAGGCGAGCGCGAAGTGGCTGCGGGCAACAAGAGCCTCGGTCAATTCAATCTCGAAGGCATTCCACCGTCGCCGCGTGGCATGCCGCAAATCGAAGTGCAATTCGACATCGACGCCAACGGCATCCTGCACGTAAGCGCGAAGGACAAAGGCACCGGCAAAGAAAACAAGATCACGATCAAGGCGAACTCCGGTTTGTCGGAAGCCGAGATCGAGCGCATGGTGCAAGACGCGAAGGCCAACGAAGCCGAAGACAAAAAGCGCCTCGACACCGTGCAATCGCGCAATACGCTCGACACACTCGTGCATAGCGTGAAGAAGAGCCTCGGTGAATACGGCGAGCAGATCGATGCCAGCGAAAAAGCAAACATCGAGTCCGCGATCAAAGACGCCGAAGAGTTGCTCAAAAATCAGGAAGCCACGAAAGAAGCGATGGACGCAAAAGCCGAAGCGCTCTCAACGGTTGCACAAAAACTCGGCGAGAAAATGTACGC
>JBOFBL010000639.1:0-4402 GCA_051645545.1 Casimicrobium sp.
CGTTGTTGGTGATGTCCAGAATTTCAAAAGTCCGCTTGCGTTGCGCTTCGTCGGCAGCGGGTTGGCGCGTGAATCCCTTCATGAATTCTTCGCCATTACGGGTGACGAGCGCCTTGTTTCGCGCGGAGTAATGAACCACGACGCCATCGCTTCTGAATGCCTTGCGCATGACTTCAGCATCGTCTGTGACATACGCACCGACGAAATTCTCTAGCGCTGCTTTTATCGCTTCGCGGTCGCTGGTGCTCTGCGCAATTGCTGCGTTGGTCAATAGAGAGAAAAGTGTCAATACGCTGGTTCTGAGTAGGATATTCATCGCGTTAGAAAATGAGTGTTGAAGTGAAAGTGTTTTGCAAGCCTGTCTCTGTGTACGCGGCGGTAAGACCGCGAAGCAAAGTAGCGTCGATGCGCGTCTGCTGTTGCTACATCTGCTTAAAGCGATGAATGAAAGTACGGCTCACACGAAGCACTTCGGTACTGCCTTTCACCTTAATCTCCCAGTAGTCGATGGGATGTCGCAGCACGTGATCGATCGCATGCAGATTCACGATCGTGCCGCGATGGATTTGCACGAAGCGATCGGGATCGAGTTCGTCGAGCAACTCGCGAACACCTTTGCGAATGATGTGTTCGCCGTTTGCGGTGACGACGCGCGTGTACTTATCGTCCGCCTGGAAGAAAAGCACTTCACTCGTTTGCACAAGCCGAACTTGGCTTCCGACGGAAGCGCGAATCCATTGCAAATACTGCTTTACGTTCGGCATGCCCTTCGCGAACTGTTCGAGCCAAGCGCGAATGTCGTCAGGCGGCGTCGCAACTCGTTCTTTCAATCGAGTGACAGTAAGCGCAAGGCGCTCTTCATCAAGCGGTTTCACGATGTAGTCGATTGCACCCGTCTCGAACGCTTTCACGGCATGCTCTTCGAACGCAGTGACGAACACGAAATGCGTGTCGCCATTCGCGCATCGTTGTGCGGCTTCAAGCCCTGTGAGCAAAGGCATGTGAATATCGAGAAACGCGACGGTCGGTCGATGCGTTTCGATCTCTGTCACGGCTTCGCGCCCGTTGCGCGCGGTGGCGACGATGCTGAGCTCAGGCCAGAGCGTGGTGAGCATTTGTTCGAGTCGCGTTCGCAGCAAGGGTTCGTCGTCAGCGATCACGGCGCTCGGCGTGCTTTGGTTCATCTCGTACCCGTTTATTGAAGCGGCAAACGAAGGCGCGCAATCACGCCCTGCGGCGTATTTTCTTCGAGTTCGAGCCGCGCGGCACCTGCGTACTGCGCTTGCAAGCGTTCACGCAGGCTCGCGAGTCCGGTTCCGGTATCCGCGCTTTGCTGCTCGCGAAGTCCCGCGCCTGAATCGCTGACTTGCAACATGAGTTCGCCATTCACGCGTGACGCACTAACGTCAATGCGCCCACCGTGTTCTGCGGGATCGATGCCGTGTTTCACCGCGTTCTCAACGAGCGTCATCACCGACAGCGGTGGCAACTTGGCGGTGCGTAAATCCTCGGGTAGCGAAACGTCGAATTGCAATCGGTCCGGTATGCGCATCTGCATGATCGCGAGATAGCTGCGCGCGAGCTCGAACTCGCTGGCGACCGTCGTCACTTGATCCTTAGAGTTCGCTAGCGCAAGCTTGAGGTAACGAATGAGCGTTTTTAGGAGAGGCGCAGCGTTGGGGCTCTGCATCTCGACTAGCTGCTGCACGTTCGCAAGCGTGTTGAACAAGAAATGCGGTTCAATCTGCGCTTGCATCGCTTTGAGTTGTGCGGAGAGAAGTTCTTTTTCCAGCGTTTCTCGCTCGAGCTCATGACGTAGCGATTGTTCTTTTGCTTCGTGATCTCGTTCGTAATAGATAAAAGTGAGTGTCGAGAGCAAGCCGACGACGACGGCGAGCACGCTCATCCGCCACCAACCCTCCTGAACCCCCTCGCGCGACCAAATCTCGGTAAGCGTTCCGTCGTTGGTGAATGAATAGGCGACTGCGAGCGCAAGTGGCGAGACGATTACGATCGCAAGCGTTCGCGCGGTCTGTCGCGGCAACCATCGCAGCGACACATTGCTCGCGAGCGTAAACGCGAGCAGCACGGCAAGCGAAGCGCCGACCGATCGCACGAGCAGCACTTCTGTGCTCGTCGAGAAGTAGAGAAACTGACGAATGTAGATGACCGCTAAACACGCCAAAGCGAGCGCAAACAGCACTTGCAAAAGCGAGAGATTGCGCAACGGTCCGGTTGTGACGCGCGGGTTAAGGCTACGTGTGTTCATAGGTTTGAACACTAACCGAATGTGATCGGTTACGAGCGCGTTCGATCGAGCCACTGCGACAAAGCGCGGTAAACATACCGCGATGTGCAACGCGCTTGTGCAACAGTGTTATGACCATGTCGAACAATGCGTCGTAGCGGGACGAACGCTTATCTAACTCTATCAATGATCGCCCAATTTATGTGGGCGATAACGTATTTTTTGTTTATTTTCGATAACGTTGACAAATAGCGCTTAGCCCCAATTAAATAGGACATTGATTAACACGGTTGGAGCAAAGGCGAATCTCCTTCGGACAACGCGATACTCACTGCGCACCGTAAGGTTTGCGATCCACGTAGTACGCGCTTTCGATTCCCGCCAAGCTACGACCCCGTGCGTCTTTCGCGGCACGAATTTCGTTCACGAGTTCAAGTGCAGTTTTCTCGCAAGGCGGCAGCGACACATCGCTCACGTCTTTCGGCACGATGCGCTCACCCCATTCGACGTAATGCGAACAGAGCGTAAGCCCCGCACCGAATGCAGGCATTAAGAGTTGCGCACGCGGCTTGATTTTGTTTTCTTCGAGGGCTTCGACGAGCGCCACTGGCACCGTCGCCGCGCTCATATTGCCGTATTTGTGCACGGTGAGATGCACTTTCTCCATCGCGATGCCTGCGTATTTCGCCACCGATTCAATGATGCGCGAATTGGCCTGATGCGGCACGACAAGATCGATCTCTCCCGGTTTAACGCCCACCTTCGCGAGCGTTTTCGCGCTCGCCTCAGTCATGCCTTGAACGGCTTTCTTGAAGATTTGCGGGCCGTCGAAATCCCACAACATATCGCCAAAGGTGACATTCGCGTTAGCATACGTCGCGCCATAACCACGCACGCGCAAAATACCTCGCGCGTCGCCAAAACAACCAAGCGTTTCAGCGAGCAAACCGGTGCGCTCTTCGGTCTGCTCGATGACCACCGCCGCGCAACCGTCACCGAATAACACTGCGCAACCGCGGTTGTCCCAATCCATGTAGCGCGAAATGAGTTCAACGCCGATCACGAGTGCGCGCTTCGCGGTGCCCATGCGAACGAACGCGTTCGCGGTTGAGAGTCCATAGAGAAAACTTGTGCATGCGGTGTTCACGTCCATCGCTGCCGCACCGTCAGCACCGAGCTTGTATTGCAACGCAGAGGCAGTGTTCGGCACCATCTCGTCAAAGCTGCAACTGCCGTAGACGATCAAATCGATGTCGGTGGCTTTTAAGCCCGCGCACGCAAGCGCATGCATCGCTGCGACGTAGGCCATTTCAATCCCATGCACATGCGAGACGCGACGCTCGCGCATCCCCGTGCGTGAGGTAATCCATTCGTCGTCGGTTTCAAGAAATGTTGCAAGGTCGGCGTTGGTCAACACCGCAGGCGGCATGCATTTTCCCCAGCCGGTGATTGCTGCATACATTTTTGATCCTCCTTGTTCTTGTAGCTTTACTCGTTAGACGAGGATTATCTTCTAACTGCGTTATGCGTCTGCCGTGTACGGATCAAAAGGACGTCGGCGCTGCCGCGCCTAGGACGACGTGCTGACGCACTAGGACGACGCTCCCGTTGGTCGCTAGGACGCAAGGTTTTGCGAGCGCTGCTGCGACTATCGTGCTTAGAGCGGTTCTTGTTTGCGAATTGCCTCGGACGCCTTTGCGTAGAGGTCTTCCATACGCTGTAGCGAACCGGTGACATATTGAATTGCGGAGTGCAGATGCGTGGTCAACTCAAGTCGCGATTCAAGCGCTGTTCTAGAGCTCAGATCGATCGGCAACGAGTGGATGTTTGATTGCACGCTCAAAGCAACAGCGATCTTCCTGGCTTCTTCGTACGCGCTTTGCCCTCGATAGAGCGAAGTCAGCGACATGAGAAGTTCACGTGGCAGAAGACTCAACACGTTGGATACAAGCGCGACTTCCCACGCCGTGCTTTGAAGCGCGGAGTAAGTCACTGTTGCGTCGCCTTCGCGCACCACCACATTCGATTCAATCTTTGCGTCGGCAACATTCATGCGCTCGAGGAGCGCGCGCCACTGCGCCTCCAGAAATGCTCGCTCGCCGGCAAGCATTTCGGTAAACGTTGAAAGACTCGACAGCGACACCTGCGCACGTT
>JBOFBL010000640.1:0-1297 GCA_051645545.1 Casimicrobium sp.
GAAGCCTGTCCGCCGCTGCGCTCCAATCCACGCTTCGCACTCGCAAACCCCTCGCGTTGCGCGGCGTAGCGCGTCTCGATTCCGTCATTCGCACTGTCGATGTCGAACGCATCGACGCGACCCGCAGGCAGCGTTGACCAGTAGCGTTGCATCGTTGTCGTATTGATGTCGAAGAACACGGTCGGATCCGCATGACCGCCACACATCAGCATCGGACTCGCAGGTTGCCAGTTGCGCATGTCGTTGGTCTTTGCCGCGACTCGAAATGGATGAGCGGGTGAGGTTGCAGTAGGTACACCGTTCGACGGCGGTGAACTCAATGCGCCATCGGGATTGGCAACGCTGTCGCGAGCGACTGCGACACGAAATATGTTGCGCACCAGACTGGGTGTGCCGAAACCTTGGCTCGAAATTCGATCCGTCGGCTTGCGTAGCAATGTATCGAGCGAGGGGTCGCCCGTACTTGGCGCGACATCGCTGAACAGCGCTTTCTCTGGCAATTTGCCGGAAGAGAAGAGCTCTTCGGTCGACGAAGTGCTCGGCAGCAAAGTTTCGATGCCGCTTGCGTAGCGAGTCTCGAATACATCGGCAGTTGTCGAATAGAGATTGCCGTAGGTTTTCTGGAAACTCGTCGTCAACATCGGCATGAACAAAGTCGAGCTGAACCCAACGCGACCTTGCACGACGGAATCGAGAAACGCGGCAACCGCGTAAGGCCCCGACATGGGCGCCGACGCCGTCACCGGTTGCCCTGCGGCCTGCATCGCGCGATGGGTGGCCATCGCGACATGACCGCCTTGTGAATAGCCGGATACGAAGAGCTTTCCGCTATCGCTGACGGTGTTCGCTTGAATTTTTCCGAAGGCCTTTCGCGAGGCGGCAAGCGCATCGATCATGTCGTTTGCCGACTGCTGCGCGATGAGATACGGATGAGATGCGCCGCGCGATGTGTCGTAGCCTACATAGTTCGGTGCAACGACGACATAGCCACGCGCGGCGAAGATCGCAGCGATCAGCAACGATTCGGTGAACGCGGGATTGTTCGCATCGTCGATATCGGAGAGGTCGTAGTCTTTGCCGAACGACGTGCCGTGCCCGTAGAGCACGATCGGCCGCGCGCCGGTGCACACCGATGCACTTCCGATCGGAACCATCAACACGCCTGACACGGCGATCGGTTTGTCGAGCGCATCAACAGTCCAGTATTCGATTTTGTGAACATCGACACCGCAAGCAAGATTGCCAGCAGCCTCGCGAATGTTTTGTCCGTTGGCAATCGACAGCAGTCGTTCGAGTA
>JBOFBL010000641.1:0-5313 GCA_051645545.1 Casimicrobium sp.
AAACGAAATCATCGCGGGTAAGCGTGGCGTAACACCGGAAACCGCAATGCAACTCGCAAGTGCTTTAGGCACTAGCCCAGACTTTTGGATGAACCTAGAAAGTCAATACCAATTATCAAAGGTTCAAAACACAAACTCAGACGCAGTGTCGCGCCGCGCAGCGTTGTACGCGAAGTATCCGGTAACAGACATGATTAAACGTGGATGGGTGATCGCTAGCGAAAGCATTGATGTTTTAGAGCAGAACTTTGCAGCTTTCTTTGGGGTGGATTCCGTGCATGCGCAGCCTACGTTTGCTCATGCCGCCAAAAAATCTTCGCCCGAAAATGAAGTTTCTCCAGCGCAACTGGCTTGGTTGTTTCGCGCTAGGTCGGTCGCGGCCAGTCAAGTGCTAGCTAACTATAGCGAGGCGTCCTTACGGGCTGCGCTACCCAAATTGAAAGCGCTGCTTTCTGCGCCAGAAGAGACAAGGCATGCACCAAGAATCCTGGCCGAATGCGGAGTGCGTTATGTGCTGATTGAAGCTCTAAAAGGCTCCAAGATCGATGGCGCATGTTTCTGGCTCAATGAAATGCAACCTGTCATTGCGATGTCCCTTCGTCACAATCGAATTGATAATTTTTGGTTTGTGTTGCGTCATGAAATTGAGCACGTATTGCAGCGCCACGGGCAAGATGCGGGCTTTATCTTAGATCAAGACATTGACTCGGACACCGAGCATGGCAAGCAAGAAGAAGAGCTTGTCGCAAACGCCGCCGCCGCGCAGTTCTGCGTCGATAGGGGAGAACTGAGTAACTTCATTGCAAGAGTCAAGCCGTTCTTCTCTGAAGAGCGGATTTTGCTGTTTGCACAACGCCTGCAAACACATCCGGGGATAGTGATTGGGCAGCTTCAGAGAGCGCTTAATAGGCATGACCTGTTGAGAAAGTATCTTGTGAAAATCGCCCACATCGTCACAAAGTCGGCTCCATCTGACGGATGGGGAGTTGTAGAACAATTTTGAGAAAGAAGCGAAAATGTCAGCTTATTCGAACGCCGTCAAAGACTACATCGAGAGATACAAAGCCGAAGTTGGTTCAGACGGACTAATTGATCCGCACGAACTGGCTGCGTGGGCGTACAAAAACGGCCTGCATAAACCAAACATCAAGACCGTAATCGACGCGATTGCCGCAGATATTGCGCAAGTGTTTCGCGAGGAATACAGAACAGACAAGCATGGCCGTAGGTATCGCGCAAAACACGCGACAACCAAGAAGGATGGAAACAAGACGCTTTCGCTCTGGGGCGATATGGACGACCCGAACGCGCCGCACGAGCACTTCGTTCGCTCGTTTGGTCAACGGCGTCAGCAAATCGTCGGGGATTGCTTCCAGCTCAAAACCGACGTGGACGTTTACAACGACAACCGTCTCCCGATGGAGCCGGTACAGGTAGTGCTCGACTTCACACTAGACGTCCAAGAGTTACAACAACCGTTTCTACGAAAAGCCGCTTAACTCCCTTTTTTCCAGCGAGCCGAAGCAGCAATACGCGCAATATCAGCGCGTTGCTCCGGGGTTAGTGCTGCGGTACGAGCAACACCACCCTTTAACCCACCACGCCGCCCAGACTCTTGGGCGGCTTTTTTCTTCTCATCAATCGGCTCGGGAACAACTTCGCCCGTCGCTTGCTGCATGATGGCAAACGCGGCGGTGTTTAAGTCTTTTCTAGGCATGTGAATAGGGTAACAAATTCCGGTTCACTATGGAATGGCAGTTGTAACAAACCCGCTTTCAAATTGACCCACTACCAATTTACGTAAATTATTGATAAATGCAGTAAATCAAACAATCGCCCAATTAAGATGGGTAAATATCGACGAAGTTTGTAGTCAGTTTTACTTGGCTTCTAGCGCGCGCACGAAAGAAATCGTTATTCGATGAAGCTCACTGTTTCGTTCATTGCTTTGCGCTGAATATCGGGCACCGCACAATCCTCACTCGGATAGCCGACAACCAAGATCAAGTACGGCGTTTCATTCTCAGGTCGACCGAGAATTTCGTTTAAGAATTTCATCGGCGCGGGCGTGTGCGTGAGCGACGCGAGGCCCGCGTGATGCACGGCCGCGATCAGCATCCCCATCGCGATGCCAACGCTCTCCGGTGTGTAGTAGTGCTTGATGCGCTCCCCATTCGCATCGACGCCATAACGCGCGCCAAACACGACGATCAACCACGGCGCGATTTCGAGAAACGGTTTGTGATGATCGGTGCCCAAATGCGCGAGGTCTTGCAACCACTGCTCGCCCGCTCGTTTGTTCACATAAAACTCGTACTCTTCCGCTTCCGCTGCAACGCGAATTTTCTTTTTTGTTTCTGCGTTGTTGATGGCAACGAAATGCCACGGCTGTTGATTCGCCCCGGACGGGGCGCTACGTGCCGCCGCGATCACCGATTCGACGATCTCGCGCGGCACGGGTGTGTCGGCGAACATGCGTACGGTGCGACGCGAATGCATGAGTGTTGCGAATTCGCGCGCACGCGAGGCAACTTCGTCGATCGAACGGAAATGGAAGTTGAGCGGAATATGCGGTGCGGTCATCACGTGATTTCATCATGAAAGATCGCCCTTTAGGCGCACCTCGCGATACGAATAATCATACGCCGTTGCAAACCCAAGTCGCTCATACACGCGCAGCGCGGGGTTGTTCGCCATCACTTGCAGATACGCCGCGCGCCCGCCCGCGTTGTGCGCATCCGTGAGCGCCCGCGCGATGAGCGCGCTTGCAAGACCACGACCGCGATGCGTCTCTTTGGTGATCACATCGAATATGCCGATGCAATCTTCTTCGCGAATGGTGAGCGCATGAGCAACTGCTTCGCCGTTCGAGACATCGCGAGCCACGTACGATGAAATCTGGAGTGGCAGCGCTTTCCAGCGTGCAATCAATGCGGTGATTTCATCATCCGTATCGCCACGCAACGCCTGAACCACACGTCCGATTACATCAAGCGAAGCGCTCATTTCAATGGCAATACCAATTGGTAACGAATTTTTCGCTAAAGCACCAATCGTCGCTGGTGACAAACGGCACAGCTGCACAAATGTTCGATCGAATGCCACGCAACCCATCGCGGCGAGTTTCTCTTCGATCGTCGCGTCTGCCACAAGACGCGTAAGGCGAAATACACACGGCAGATTCGCCGATTGATAGAGCGCGCGAACCGTTGCAAGATTCTCTTCGAACGAACGCACGCTCGCGTAAAAAGGGTTCACGCATCGCGAACGTTTTGCTTTCGACGGCGACAGACCCACGCTCCAGCCGTCTACCATCACGCCGCGTTCGGGGCGCGACGCATTTTGCGAAATTTCTTCGATACGACGCAGTTCGTTGTCAGTCCAGTTCATTCGCGTATGTTCTTCTCGATCCAGGTTTCAATCGTTTCTCGCACCTCGGTTGGTCGCTCCGTCAGCGGCCAGTGATGGCAATTGACGGGCTGAATTTCAACATTCGGCATTTCACGTAAACGCGCCTCGACAAGCGCGTCGTCCTGATAACCTGCGACCGCGGAACGCAGCGCGAGCACCGGACAGAGGATCGCTGAGAGCGAGGGCAGCGCACGAAACATCTCTACCGCATCTTGCAAATAATTCGCATGCGGAATGTGTTTTAAATCCGCCTTCGCCGAACTGTACTGCGTTACGAATTTTTCAAGCGCGACGGGATCGTTCGTCGCCAACGCCTCGCGCGCTTTCAAATCGAGCGCATGCAAATCAAGTGGAGGTAACACGCCGCGATGAATGCCGATGGCGTTCAAGGCGCGAATTGTTGAAGCAGCCAGCGCGTAGAGCGGCGCGTTGCGCACGAAGCTTCGTTTAGCGGGCAACAACGCATCGCGAAAAATCGGATCGATCAACACGAGTCCTGCGAGTTTTTCAGGGTGTGTTGTTCCGAAATGCAGCGCCGCCTGCGCGCCCAGGCTGTGTCCCACAACCACTGTCTTGGTTGCGTTTTCCTGTTGGAGAATTGCGAGCAGATCGCGCGACCAATCGTCTAGCGAAAATTTTCGCCGCGTCATCGACTCACCATGTCCGCGCAGATCGACACGAATCAGCGTCCGGGATCGCGAAAGCGAGGTGTTCGCAATGAATTCGCTCCACCGCGTCAAGTTGCTCGCAAGGCCGTGAAGGAAAACGACGGGAGCGCTGCGAGGGACGGGCGATTGCAAGGCGTCGCTTACGCGGTAAACCGTTGCACTGCCGTTGCTTGGTTGTAGACGGGCGAGGCGTTCAGTCATGACGCAGTCGCTGTAATTCGAAACTCACCAATAAATACTCAAACAAAAATTGTTTTTGTGCCCACGCGTTCCGAGCCACTGTTTCCCCTCTCGTACTACGGAAATATTTGATCGCTCGCGCCTACGCGCTCACGATTTGGCTTGCGCTACGCGCTAATTTCACGTTGCAATGACATTGTTGATGCGAACACCTGTCGCGCGTTCATAACGCGTATGAGGATGCTAACTTTGGTTCGATTTGAATTTGACCCAATCCATTTTCAAATGTGCCCCGCACATTTGAAAATGGATTGGTGGAGATGAGGAGGATCGAACTCCCGACCTTCGCATTGCGAACGCGACGCTCTCCCAGCTGAGCTACATCCCCATTTTGTGCGGATTATAGGCAGCACAAATTGAGTTTGCAGACGGCGTTTCACACGGGCCATGGACGTACGTGAAACGCACCGTCGAGCCATTCAAGATAGCCGTAGTCTTGTTGCCAGTCGGAGAGCACGATGCGGCGCTTGGCTCCGTTCGGCGTATTCACGGTTTCGTCAGTCGGGCGGTGGGTATGACCGTGAATCATGAGCCCGACATTGTGCTGCGCAAAGGTAGCGTTGATCGCGTCGCGATTAGCGTCGAGGATCATCATCGTGCTTTGCGCTTTGTGCGCTTTGCTTGCGCGACGGATGCGAGCGGCGATCCAATGGCGAATCCAGTGTGGCAAACTGTTGCCGAACGCTTTGAACGCGCGCGAGCGGAGAATGCTTCGCGCTCGCTGGTAGCGTTGATCGTCGGTGCAGAGTTCGTCGCCGTGCAGGACGACGGCGCGTGTTTGACCGAGCGAAATCACGGTTTGTTCAGCTAGCAGCTCCATGCCAGACGCCCGAATAAATTGGGCACCTATCATGAAATCGCGATTACCGTGAATGTAGTAAATCTTTGTGTTGCCCCTGCTTAGTTGGGCGAACAGCTCAATGGCTGATTTAGCGTACTCGTCGCTTTCGATGAGAGCATCGCCAAGCCAGACGTGAAACAAATCGCCAATGAC
>JBOFBL010000642.1:0-4341 GCA_051645545.1 Casimicrobium sp.
CGAACGGCGTCGGGTGAAGCGCGGTAGAACCAAAAACGATCAATTGCGACTTTCACGAACAGCAACGCATGCGAACGCACGATTAGCGCTCGATCATGCTCCGAGAGCTCGGGGGCGCACAGGGCAAGGTGGGTTCGCGTTCGCTGGATGATGTCGGTGTTGCGGTCGATCATGCGCTTCGCTGCCTGCGATGCAATTGCATAACGAGTTCGTTGCGAGCGGTGAGCAAGCAAACCACCTGTGCATTCGAGCGACTTAAAGGTGAGCCACTGTAGAGGCATGGTCTTGAGAGGTTTCTTGTTCGCGTTAACGGGGTGTGCGCAGTTCGTTGCACTTCTGCTCAATTGCTGTCGTGAGCGGAAGCAAACCGGCCGTAAGCGCATTGCCGGACTTCCCCCCCAAGCAACGCGAAAAGATCAATCCTTCCCGTGTGGCGAGCGGTGTCTTCGTGATGTCGCCGGTGAAGTCGTACCAACCGTTGTACCAGCCCATAATGATGGCCTGCTCGATATCGTCCTCTGTTTTTCCTGCAGCAAGCGGTACATTTTTCACAAGCGCGCTGCCTCGAAAACCGGCTAGAAATCGTATCAACAACAATCCCTCGGCGTCTGCTGTTTGCTCACCATCGCCGTTCCAGTCGAACAGTATCGAAGGGACGCTGCCGTGAATCGAGATGCCGGTCGTGCGTAGGCTGTTGTTATAGACCGGCGTTACCCCCGCGCCCAGCTTGAGCACGTCTTTGGCGATACAAATGAGGGAACTTGTCGTTTTCGTACAGTTTGTTTTAAAGGGAATCGTGACGATCACCGGTCCCGACGCAGCGACCGTGCCTTTGTGCACACGATAGGTGCCGCTCCCCTCGCCCGTTGGCCCATCGAAGATCCCTTGTGGCGCGGTACCCGATGCCGTTAGCGTGCAAAGCCTACTGCCATCTGTTTTGCTCGCGCAATTCCACGCAATGACGTCAGGTGTCCAGTTGACAGTCACGGGGTCTGCGATCACGGCGGTGGCAAAGAGCATTGTCGCGCTTGCAAACAAACGGTTGGCACCGGAAACATAGACACGCGGTTTAGTGAGCAGATTGATTCGAACGAATGCTCCCGTCTTACTTTTTAAGACGGATTGAACAAAAGCGCGTATGTTCTCGCGCGATATCTCGCGAGGACTAGCGGCAAAGTAAGATGAGCCAAGTAGCCTAGTTGTTAGTTGCATTGCCGCTCCTATACACCATCGGGTCAGAATAATGGGTTTTGCCATCGGCATCGGTGTACTTCGCGCGTATCACGATGACTAAGTCGCCTTGCCCGTCCGGTATCACCAGCGTGGCGCGACCGTAGACCGATGGCGGCGTTACGGTTGAAATGCCAGGTTGCACGGCCACGTTCTGTGTACGTTCACCATCGCTCACTCGAATCTCAAGTGGCTGATGTGCATTCCAAGTGTTGTTTGCACGAGTCGCGATCACTTCAAACGCAACTGGCGTAAGCGCTGTGGACTGCGCATCGGCGATATAGGTCAACTCGTTATTAATGTTGCCCGAGGTCAACGACACATTGACCTCGGGAGCATTTGCCTCGGGATTAGAGGCAGTACCATTCAGCGCTTCATCGAACGTCGCAGCGTCTCTCTCTTGCCAATCCTGAGGTAATGTAGTCTTTGCGATACGTTGCGCCTCCGATTCACCAGTAAACGTCGAGTTTGGCAGTAAGGTATCTTTTAAAACAGTACCTCGAGCGTTTAGATTCATGACAATGGTTGAACCTCGTAGATCGGCCCCGGTGAAGTCTGCGCCTACAAAGGCCGATGTGGACAAAATCTCAGAGCTAGAAAAATCCACATTTCTAAAAATCGCATATTGCAAAGAAGCATTCTTAAAGTCACAATTTGAAAACGATATATTGATGGAGCTGTCGCGGAACTCGTCAAACACGGCGTAGTCAAGCTTCGCGCCGGAAAAATCGCAATCCTTGCAATCCAGTTTGTTTGCATATGCAGAGACAAAATGTGCGTTTTCGAAATCGCAGCGTTTGAAGCGCGCGCCGCTCAGATTGGCTCCACTAAACTTCGCACCGGAGAAATCTGCATCATCCGCGATAACGTATTCAAGAGTCGCTTCGGAAAAACTTGCGTCGATCGCTACGGTTCCGTTTCTGAATTTTGCGCCTGTTAAGTCGCTGCCGATTAGCGAGGCATCTGTAAGATTTGCGCCGTCAAATCGAGCGAGGGTGAGCGTCGCTTTATCGAAATTCGCGTGCGATAGAGATGCTTTTGAAAAATCTACGTTGTCCAAATTAGCGCCGCTGAAGTTCGTCGAATCTAAGTCGTAGCTACTGAAGTTCATGCCACGTAAATCGAGCCCACTCAGATTGGCACCGGCAAGTTTCACGTCTAATTTCGGATACTGGACTTGTAAGGCTCTAAGCTCGGCGACCAATAGCGGACGATCCCGCAGATCAACCCCCGTTAAATCGATCGTTGCGTTGCCAAACATGCCACGCCGCACTTTGCTCGCAAGCCCTGCTAGCGGTGAGAACGCTTCGTTTGCTAGCGCCTCGTTGTGCAATGCTTCCGCAGCGGCCACGCGGTCGCTAATGTTGTGGTCGTTGGCGTACTTTAGAACATCTGCAACGGTGAATCCTTTGATTTGCAGATTGACGTCGGATCGCGCGAGATAGCTCTCAATACGCTCTCGCTCTTTCTTGGTAAGTGCACTATCTTGACCATAGGCTTCGCGATAGTATCGATCGATATCGTCGGTTTGCTTGATTTCGCTCTCATTCAACGTTCGTACATTTCTCTCGACGCTATGCGCGGTCGACGGATTTGCAATGAGTGACGCGAGGCTTCGACGATTTAAATCGGCATCAATGAGAGTGTTAGAAACGTTAGCGCGCCGCAGGTTAGTCCCCTCGAGATTGGCATCTGTTAGGTTGGCACCCGTGAGATCGGATCCCGACAGTGACGTGCCGCTAAGATTCGCACCTTGGAGATTCGCGGATTGCAATTGCGCGTCATTGATTTGCGCATTTCGAAGATTAGAACCGCTGAGGTTGGCATCGCGAAGATTTGCGCCGGCGAGACTAACGCGCTCAAGCGAAACGCCTTCAAGATTAGCGCCAGAAAGGTTTGATCGAATAAGAAAAGCGCCAGTGAGATCAACGCCAGCAAGATTCGCCGAAGTTAAGTCGAGATCGCTTAAGTCGGCACGCGTCAAATTTGCTTCGGTAAGATCAATGCCATCGACACGCGTTTGAGGCAATCCAATTTCAATTTCGCCTGACAACGTGGCACCGCTCAAATTCGCAGCACGAAGATTTGCGTTCGAAAGGTTGCTTGAACCGAGATTTGCGCCAGAGAGGTTTGCGCCTTCGAGGTTAGAGCCCGCCAAATTTGCGAGCACCAACGATGCGTTTGAGAGATCGAGTCCGGACAAATCGGTACCGCTCAGATCGACACATTCGAGGTCGATTTTGATGCCAGGGTATGCTGCCCGCACCTCCGGTAATCGCTCCTTCAAATCGGTAATCCGAACACGGCGAGACGCGGTGGTGTCGTCCAACGCGACAAATTCGATCACCCACTCTCCGCGATCATTGCGTTTGATGTACTGCCGATACGGATGATCGAGTGGGAGCGCGGTCCATGCATCGCCCTGTACGATCTCGGAGGCCGGTATGCGGTTGATGAGCTCCATGGTCTCGTCGATCTTGCGCAACGCCTCGGAAGCGTCGAACGGTTGATCAGGACTCATCGAGTGCTCCGACGCGATCTCGTATTTTGTGAGGTCGCCACGATTTTTGGGATCGAAGACCGTCAATGGACCGCCGGGTACCTCTGTATCGATTGGATCGTTATTGGCGTTACTGTCGCTTCCACCGCTATCGTTGTTATTCCCGTCCGAGTTGTCACCGGGTGAGGTGGTTGTGGGTGGTTTTTTGTCGCCTGGTCCACCGGGTCCGTTGATATTGTTGTTAGGGGCATCTGAGCCGCTCGGGGTTTCTGCAGGCGGCGGGCTGTCTGTGTTGTTCGCGCTAGTGCTTGGATCTTCGACAGCGGCAGTGTCGTTACCTATGTTTTCGCTAGGTTCGGTCGGGTTTTGCGTGTTGTTGCTGGGGTTGCGTGTGTCGGTGGGGAAGAGCGAAGTGGAGGTGGGATCGTTTGGATTGTTTGGATTGTTATTGGAGCGTTGTTTAGCGTCGTTACCCAGGGGGCTCAGGGTGTTGGCCTGGGTATTGTTTTTGTTGCTAATGAGATCGTTCAGACGACTGATATCGCTTGCCTCGGTGCGATCCCCGCCTGTGTTCTTGCTGAGCCAGCCGTTGAGTGCGCCTTTTGCTTGTC
>JBOFBL010000643.1:0-2293 GCA_051645545.1 Casimicrobium sp.
CAACTCAAAGCCGAATGCACGCTTGTGAAGCAAGAGTGGGACGGCATGATTCCCGCGTTGAACGTGAAGAAGTTCGACGCGATTGTCGCTTCGATGACGATCAGCGAAGAGCGCAAGAAAGCGGTTGACTTCACGGATCCTTACTACGACGTGCGCTCGCGTTGGGTTGCGAAAGCAGGCGCGTTCAAAGACGCGTCACCCGAGTCGCTCAAAGGCAAAAAGATCGCCGTAATTCGCAACAGCCCGCGTGCAAAGTTTGTTGCGGACAACTACAAAGGCAGCGAAGTATTGGCGGTCAACAAGGAAACCGATGTCTACATGGAGCTTGCTGCGGGTCGCGCCGATATTGGCTTCGGTTCGAGCGTGGTGTCGAACGAAGCTTTTTTGAAGAAGCCTGAAGGTAAAGGTTATGCGCAGGTAGGTCCTTTGGTCGAGGTCGGCGGCGGCTTGGGCGTGGGCATCGCAATTCGGAAGGGCGACGATGCGCTGCGCGAGAAGATCAACGGCGCGCTCAAAACGATCATGGCGAATGGCACGTACAAGAGACTCGCGGACAAGTACTTCGATTTCGATGTGACGCCGGCGGGCGCAAAGTAGTTGCGCTGGCTGGCTAGAGGAAACCATCCCCACCCCCTCCCTCCCCTTCAAGGGGAGGGCCTAAATCTGCTCCCCTTGAAGGGGAGGGCCTAAATCCGCTCCCCTTGAAGGGGAGGGACACCGCATCCCAATGCTCCACGGTTACCTGCCCGCTATCCTCGGAGGTTTGATGACTTCGCTGCAAGTTGCAGCGATTTCGCTTGCGATTGCGTGCGTGTTCGGGCTCGCGGGCGCGGCGGCGAAGCTCTCGAATTCACGGGTGGCGCGTGGCATTGTCGATGTTTACACGACGCTGATCCGTGGTGTGCCGGAACTTGCGTTGATGCTGATGGTGTTTTATGGTGGGCAAACGCTCGTGAACCATCTCGTGCAAAAAGCCGGTGGCGAATATGTTGAAGTACCCGCGTTTGCTGCGGGTGTGCTCACCATCGGTTTCGTATTCGGTGCGTACATGACCGAGACGTTTCGCGGCGCGATTCTCGCGATTCCAAAAGGACAGATGGAAGCGGCGGCTTCGATCGGCATGACACGTTTGCAAGTGCTCTTTCGCATCACGCTCCCGCAGATGATTCGTCATGCGATTCCGGGATTCACGAACAACTGGCTCATCATGATTAAAGCTACCGCACTCGTCTCGATCATCGGACTCGATGACATGATGCAACGCGCGGGGCTTGCCGCTGCCGCGACGCGACAGCCGCTTGACTTCTACCTTGCCGCTGCTGCGATTTATCTCGCGATCACAACGATCTCGATTTTGCTCTTAAGTCGTGTCGAGAAACGTTTTTCGCTCGGCGTGAAAAAGGTCGATTTCAAATGATCGATTGGTCCATCATCGCAAGCACGCTGCCTGACTTTCTCGCGGGGCTGAAGGTAACGCTGATCCTGCTTGTGATTTCGCTGGCGACGGGTTTATTGCTCTCGGTGCCACTCGCTGTGGCACGCGTATCGTCGAATCCGTGGATCGCGAAACCGGTGTGGCTTTACACCTACGTCATTCGCGGTACACCGCTGCTCGTGCAACTCTTCATCATTTATTATGGTTTTGCGCAGATCGAATTCATTCGAAACTCGATAGCGTGGTCGCTCTTTCGCGAAGCCTGGTTTTGCGCGTGGCTCGCCTTTGCCATCAACACAACCGCCTACACCACCGAAATTATCGCGGGCGCTTTGCGCGCAACGCCGTCGGGCGAAGTCGAAGCCGCGCGCAGTATCGGTATGTCCACTTTCGACATGTATCGTCGGATTTTGCTGCCGAGCGCGTTGCGTCGTGCATTGCCGCAATACAGCAACGAAGCGGTCGGCATGATGCACGCCACCGCGATTGCTAGTACCGTCACCTTGGTCGATCTCACGCGCGTTGCGCGAGATGTGTATGCCAACCATCTGGTCACCGTTGAATCTTTCGGCACGGTGGCGGTGTTCTATTTTGTTCTTACGTTTAGCCTGATCGGACTTTTTCGTTTAGCGGAGCGTCGTTGGCTTAAACATCTGCGTCCGCAAGAACTCTCGCATGCCAACGAGCCGATGGTGCACGCAAAATAACTATGCAAATCGACACCGTTTCACTTTCTCACGCGACGAGCGGGACCTCGCGAAGCCTCACCGTCTATCGCTTCGGCGATACGCGCAAACGTCCGCAACTTTATGTGCAAAGCTCGCTGCATGCCGACGAGATTCCGGGCATGCTGGTGGC
>JBOFBL010000644.1:0-4235 GCA_051645545.1 Casimicrobium sp.
GTCGCCCAACAAGTTGTTCGGTGGGCAACATAAGATCTTGGTGCGCGGTAACTGACCAATTGCGTTCGGCACTCTTCTCGAATAGCGTGCATTGAATCGGCTTCAGCATTCGAAGCGCAGAGATGCGCCTTTGAAGACGTATTGCGAGCGCATCGCACCACGATTGATCGAGCATTCTTCGATTTCCAGCGCGTACACTAACGTTTCTCAATGCTCTGCGAATCGCCGATAGCTCTCGGTTCGTAAGCAGCTCGCGAAGGAATTCGACACCCTCACGATCAAGCCCGGAATCGAGCGACTTCGACGTCAAACCAACACCCGCTCAATGCCCCCCGCATTCGCTTTGGCGACATACTCCGGCATCCACTTCTCGCCAAGCACGTGCTTCGCGATTTCGACGACGATGTAGTCGGCCTTCGTGTCGCTGTCGTTGTCGTAACGCGAGAGCCCTTGCAGACAGCTTGGGCAGCTCGTGAGAATCTTCACGTCGCCTTTGAATTCACTTGATGAGCCGTCTGCCGCTTTCACCGGAATCGCGCGCAACTTATCTGCGCCTTTGCGCATCTCTTCTTCTTTACGGAAGCGCACTTGCGTGGACACATCCGGGCGGGTGACGGCGAGCGTGCCGCTTTCGCCGCAGCAGCGTTCGTTCAAATCGACTTTCTGACCCATCAATTCGTTCACGACTTTGGTCGGTTGATAGGTTTTCATCGGCGTGTGGCACGGGTCGTGATACATGTAGCGCGTGCCGGTGATGTTCTCCAACTGCACGCCTTTTTCCATCAAGTACTCGTGAATATCGAGCAGGCGGCAGCCGGGGAAAATCTTCTCGAATTCGTACTTCTGCAATTGATCCATGCAGGTGCCGCAGGACACGATCACTGTTTTAATGTCGAGATAGTTGAGCGTATTCGCAACGCGATGGAAGAGCACGCGGTTATCGGTGATGATCTCCTGGCCTTTGTCATGATTGCCGCTCGCCGTTTGCGGATAACCGCAGCAGAGATAGCCGGGCGGCAACACCGTTTGCGCGCCGACGTGCCAAAGCATCGCTTGTGTCGCTAAACCGACTTGCGAAAATAAGCGCTCCGAACCGCAGCCAGGGAAATAGAACACCGCTTCTTGCTCATCCGCACTCAACTTCGGATTGCGAATGATCGGCACGATCTTGTCGTCTTCAACATCGAGCAACTTGCGCGCGGTTTGTTTCGGCAAACCGCCAGGCATCGGCTTATTGATGAAGTGAATCACCTGCGCTTTGATCGGTGGGCGTCCGCCTGTTGTTGAAGGTGGCCGCTTCGTTTGATCGCCCAAGAAACCAAAGCGCTTCGCCATCGTGTGCGCGAAGCGCTGCGCTTTGTAGCCCAGGTTCACGACGTTCGACTTTAAGAAATTCACGGTCGCTGGATCGCGAGCATTGAGCAAAGTCATCGCCATCGCCGTGCCCGGATTGAATTTCTTCTTGCCTTCTTTGCGCAACAAATTGCGCATCGCCATCGACACTTCGCCGAAGTCGATATCGACCGGGCATGGGTTCACGCACTTGTGACACACGGTGCAATGATCGGCAACGTCCGAGAGTTCATCCCAATGCTTGAGCGAGACGCCGCGACGCGTTTGTTCCTCGTAGAGGAAGGCTTCAACCAGCAAACCAGTCGCGAGAATTTTGTTGCGCGGCGAATAAAGCAAGTTCGCGCGCGGCACATGCGTCGCGCACACCGGTTTGCATTTACCGCAACGCAAGCAATCCTTAATCGAATCGCTAATCGCGCCGATGTCGGATTGCTCAAGAATCAAGGATTCAGCGCCGAGCAAACCGAACGACGGCGTGTAGGCACGACGCAGGTCACCTCCGGGCAAAAGCTTGCCTGCATTGAAGCGACCATTCGGATCGACTTTCTGCTTGTAACGCTGGAACGGTTCAATCTCGTCGTCGGTCAAGAATTCGAGCTTAGTGATACCGATGCCGTGCTCGCCCGAGATCACGCCATCCAAGCGTCGCGCAAGCGCCATGATGCGCTCGACCGCGTGATTCGCTTCTTGCAGCATCTCGTAGTTATCGCTATTCACCGGCAAATTCGTGTGCACGTTGCCGTCGCCCGCATGCATGTGCAGCGCGACCCACGTGCGCCCGCGAAGCACGTCTTTGTGGATCGCTTGCATACGATCGACGATCGGTTTCAATGCATCGCCGTCGAACAAGTCTTCGAGCGGTGCTTTGATCTCGGTTCTCCACGACACGCGAATATCGTGAGATTGGAGTTGGCGGAAGAGCTGTTCGCTCCCCTCGCCCCTTGTGGGAGAGGGGTTGGGGGAGAGGGGGTTTACGTTAGCAACGTCCGATGCCGCCAACACATCAAAGTAACCCTGCCACTTCGCGCGAACTTCGGCAATCAACGCGCGTGCGGTATCAACTTTCTCCGCGAGCATTTCGTTGGTTACGCCGAACTCTTCGTAGCGATGCTGCGGCATGGTGCCTGCGAAAAATTTCGCGAGTTCGTCGCAGAGCTTCAATTTGTTTTTGATCGACAGCTCGATATTGATGCGCTCGATACCATCGCAATAGTCACCCATGCGCGGCAGCGGAATCACCACGTCTTCATTTAATTTGAACGCATTCGTGTGTTTCGCAATCGCTGCAGTGCGTGCGCGATCAAGCCAGAATTTCTTTCGCGTCTCAGCAGTGACCGCGACGAAGCCTTCGGCGCCACGCGAATTGCAAATGCGAACGACTTCAGACGCCGCTTTCGCTACTTCGTTTTCATCGTCGCCAACGATGTCGCCGATCAACACCATTTTCGGACGACCGTGACGCTTTGCTTTTGTCGCGTAACCGACGGCTTTCACATAGCGCTCGTCAAGATGTTCAAGACCCGCGAGCATGACTCGCTGCGAACCCGTCTTCGGCAACGCATCGAGAAAATCTTTCACTTCCACAATCGCAGGCACCGAATTGCGAACCTCGCCGAAGAATTCCATACACACGGTGCGCGTGTGCGGCGGCATTTTGTGCAGCACCCACTTTGACCAGGTGATGAGTCCGTCGCAACCTTCCTTTTGAATACCCGGCAATCCGCTCAAAAATTTGTCGGTAACGTCTTTGCCGAGTCCAATTTTCCGAAACGATGGCCCAGGAATGATGAGCGTTTCTTCGCGCAGCGGCTTTGCCCTGTTCAGCGTTTCATCGAAATACTGCAAGCGAAACGTCGCATGATTCGCATCGTGGATCTTGCCTAAGTTGTGATCCATGCGCGTGACTTCGAGCCATTCGCCATTGGGCGTCACCATACGCCATTGCGCGAGGTTGTCGAGCGCGGTGCCCCAAAGGACAGCCTTCTTTCCACCCGCATTCATCGCGACGTTGCCGCCGATGCAGCTCGCATCGGCACTCGTCGGATCGCACGCCCACACGAGACCCGCGTGCTCCGCCGCTTCCATGCCACGACGCGTCACGACACCCGCCTCGCATTCGATCACACCATACGGCTCGGTGTGCCCCGGCAACACTTCGAAACGCACGGGGGAAATCGTTTCAAGTTTCTCGGTATTGATGACCGCTGAGTTTTTCGTGAGCGGAATCGCGCCGCCGGTGTAGCCCGTGCCACCGCCACGTGGAATGATCGTGAGACCGAGTTCGATGCAGCCCTTCACAAGGCCGATTACTTCTTTTTCGGTGTCAGGATGCAACACCACAAACGGATACTCAACACGCCAGTCGGTCGCATCTGTCACATGGCTCACGCGCGCGAGACCGTCGAAGGTGATGTTGTCTTTGTGCGTAATCTTTCCGAGCACGCGCACGACGCGCTTACGCAAATCGTAGGTCTCGCGGAATTGCTGCTCGAAGGTGTCGACCGCTTTCGTGGCACGCGCCAGCAATTCACCGACACTCGCATCGCGCGCTTTCGCCTCGTCATCGACCAATTGCAATTGCCGACGTTTCTGAACTTCGTTCAAACGATGGCGCAGCGCATCGATCAACATCGCGCGGCGCTTTGGATTCTCAACGAGATCGTCCTGCAAATACGGATTGCGCTCGACGACCCAAATGTCGCCCAGCACTTCGAAGAGCATGCGCGCGCTACGACCCGTTTTGCGCTCGCCGCGCAAGGTTTGCAGAATCTCCCAGGCATCGTCGCCAAGTAAGCGCTGCACGATTTCTTTGTCGGAAAAACTCGTGTAGTTGTACGGGATCTCGCGGATACGCGCCGCGCCTTCATCTGAGGCGGCTTCGT
>JBOFBL010000645.1:0-5688 GCA_051645545.1 Casimicrobium sp.
GACTGCGGCGTAGCGTCAATGCCCGCCGCGCATTCGGCGACTAACGATGCTCGATGCGGATGGCGAAACTCGAAACGACGATCTACGTTGAAAGGATCGCGCGGCACGCTCGCTGCCGGAGCTTCGATCAGATCGATGATTTCCAATAAACGATCAAGCGCGTAGACCTGCACCATGCGCATCGCTGCGATCCGCTCGCCGCGACGGAAGCGCTGCAAGCCGACCAACAGATTGCTGAGCGCCTCTCCGACTAGCCACTCGACAGACTGAGTTGCAGGTAGTGCTTTGGTGGATCGCTGCCACGCATCGGGTAATTCATTGCTGCGTCGCCATGCCCAACGCCCCGGTGCGTAAGGTATTGACTCCATCTCTTGTGGCTCGAACACAGCGAACTCGCAAAGCAAACCGTCATCCATCAGCGCTTTGTAACCATCCACCGTGTTCGCGAACGCCCACGCGAGCGGCCGCGCAGCCGCAAGCCAATCGAGGCTTTCCAGATAGCGCTTCTTGGCACCGGGCTGCACGATCACGAAGAAATCAAGATCCGACCATTGATCGGCACGCTCGGTCTCTTGCCCGATTGAGCCCAATGCGAGCAAACCGAGCGCATCGGGACGCGATTCGAGAGAACGAATGAGTGCGTTGAGCCGTTCAGAGAGTTTCGGAGGCAACATCGCGGTAATCATCGAGGATGTAGTTTGGATATCTCGATTTTTATCAGGCGCTCGCGATTGCGGCATGGGCGCGGCGTCGTCGCGCGATCGCTAGTAAGATTAACTATCGAACGTAGCTGCCGGCTTTTGTCACCATTGTCAGATCGACATAGTTCGTGCCGTTGCGATTCGTTGGCGAAAAGCGCAGATCGAATCCGCCGAGATTGATGGGTCGCGCTTCAAGTGCGGCCACAATTTTTTCACCGGTCGGATTCGCACCAGCGCGCTTGATCGCTTCGATCAAGGTACGCGCCATTACGTAGCCTTCGAGTCCGGCATAACTCACAGGTAGTTTCGCTTTTTCGGCAATGCGTCGATAGTCGGAGACGAGATCGGTACCTCGATTTTGCGGCGTTGGGAAAAGCTGCGCGATCACTGTGCCAGCCGCATCTTTTCCAATCGATGCAAACAAGGCTTCACCAGAAACAACGGAAATCGAATAGAAGTTCGCAGTGCCGCCGAGTTTTCGATATGCGCGAATGAGTTCTGCCGATGGCTGTGCAAGCGAGTACACGAGAATCGCGGATGGTTTCTTCTCGAACAAGGTTGCAGCGGCCGCTTCGTTCTTCGCTTTGTCGGGCGAAAGCGCAACACTTGCAACGACGTCAAGCTGCATTTCTTTCGCCAGCGTTTTCGCCATCGCATCGCCCGCTTGTCCGAAGGGATTGTCGAAATAGGCAACCGCAAAATTGGGGAGCGTCATCGACTTGATATTGTCAAGCATCTGCTGCACTTCGTCGCGATAGCTCGCGCGAAGATAAAAGCGATAGCGATTGAAATCGCGCAGATTCGGCGCACCTTGCGTAGAGCCAATCAGTGGAATCTTCTTTTCTAAGAGTATCGGTGAAATTGCTTGTGCGGCAGGTGCGCCGTTGCTTGCGATCAAAACGATAGCACCGCGTTCGATCAGTTGGTTTACGTTTTCAAGTGCACGCTTCGGATCGAAACCGTCGTCGAGTGTGACGAGCTGTAGCTTGCGCCCGCCGATACCGCCCGAGGCATTGATGTCGGTGAACGTTGCTTCGATCGCCGCATTCACCGGTTTCGCAAACGCCGATGGTGGACCGGTGAGGCTCGTTGTCTGCCCGATGATGATTTGCTGCGCAAAACTCGCCGAACTTGCAATCGCCATTAGTGCGCTTAACCACTTTCGCATCGCTTACCCCACTCTCTTCTCAGCTTTAAATTAGTGAGGCGCATCTTAGGGTTCGAATCGTATGCGTGGCCAGTAAGTACGATCAATGAGCGGCATTCAAGCCGTCAATGAATCCGCTAGGCGCTTTCTGCTGTCTCGGTATTTCTCACTTTGGTTTCTTGGAACAGTGTTGCAATCGCATCGCGCAGCCACCGATTCGCATCGTCCTTGTGAACGCGCCGATGCCAAAACATGTTCACTTGAAACGACAAGTCTTCGATCGGCGGCGTACGCACTGCGAGACCGAAAGGCACGGCGGCGCGCTCGGCAAGTTTTTCGGGAACGGTGACGACGAGTTCAGTGTCGCGAACGATGTAGGGCACTGCAACGAAATGCGGCAACTCAAGCGCGATCATGCGCTTTACACCGCGCTGCTGCATGATGGCTTCAATGCGCGCGTGCCCCGTTCCTGCAGAGACGACGACTGCATGCTTCGCTTTGAGAAAACGTGACAAGGTGAAGGCACCCTTTGCGAGAGGATGATTCGCCGCCATCAAGCAGCGATGATGTTGCTCGAAGAGTCTGCGTTGAAAAAAGCCCGATCCAAGTTTTGGCATCCAACCGAGTGCAAGATCGACGTCACCGTTTGATAGTTCCGCTGCTACATCGATTTCGCTATTGCGCACTGTTGCGATCGAAACTTGTGGCGCATTTTCTTCAAGAAATTGCATCAACTTAGGTAGGAAATAGATTTCGCCAATATCCGTCATCGCGATACGAAAACGTTTCGTACTGCTGATAGGTTCGAAATGCGCGCGTCGATCAAGCGCATCATCAAGCGATTGCAGTGAATTGCGGATGACGGGCGCGATCTCTAAAGCGAAAGGTGTGGGCTGCATACCAGACGGTGAGCGCGTGAAGAGTTCATCGCTAAGCGCGATACGCAAGCGCGCGAGCGCGTTGCTAAGCGCGGGTTGCGTGAGTCCGACGCGATCGGCCGCCGCCGAGACCTTTCGTTCGGCAAAGAGTGCATCGAAGACGCGCATCAAATTCAGATCGATTTTCAAGACTTGGTACCTGGCTCGATATTCACAATGTCAATATTGTTACTCGATTGATTGCTCTTTCGCAAATATCGATGTCGAGCCATAATGTGGCGAAACAAGCAATTGAGGAGGTAAGCCATGAACGCGATCGATCCGCACTTCGCTCGCGCGCAGCCTTATGGGAAACCGATTGAGTGGTATGAGAACGGCACCAGCCGCATTCCATTTCGCGTCTACACCGATGCCGATTTGCACGCGCGCGAGCTCGAGAATTTTTTCTACAAGAATCACTGGTGCTATGTCGGGCTTGAGGCAGAGATTCCAAACATCGGCGATTTCAAGCGCACGGTGATCGGCGAACGCTCGGTCGTGATGACGCGATCGGACGATGGCAGTGTGAGCGTCGTCGAGAACGTGTGCGCGCATCGTGGCATGCAGTTTTGTCGGCAGCGTCACGGCAATCGCAAAGAATTCGTCTGTCCGTATCACCAATGGAGCTATACGCTCAAAGGCGATTTACAAGGCGTGCCGTTTCGACGTGGCGTCAAGCAAGATGGCAAGGTAAACGGCGGCATGCCGGCGGACTTCAAGACCGAAGAGCACGGCTTGAACAAACTGCGCGTTGCGACGCGTGGCGGCGTCGTCTTTGCGACCTTCGATCATGCGACGGAATCGTTCGAAGATTTTGTGGGCCCGACGATCCTCGGCTACTTCGACCGCATGTTCGATGGTCGCACGTTAAAAATTCTTGGCTACAACCGTCAGCGGATTCCTGGTAACTGGAAACTGATGCAGGAAAACATCAAAGATCCGTATCACCCCGGTTTGCTGCACACGTGGTTCGTGACGTTCGGGCTTTGGCGCGCGGATAACAAATCCGAACTCAAAATGGATTCGCACTTTCGTCACGCATCGATGATTTCGACGCGTGGCAACGCGCAGGCCGCCAATGAAGTGAGCAAGGTATCGAGCTTCAAAGAGACGATGAAGTTGCACGACGCGCGCTTCTTAGACATCGTGCCCGAAGCCTGGTGGAACGGGCCAACGGCCGTGATGACCACCCTCTTCCCAAGCGTGATTTTGCAGCAGCAAGTGAACAGCGTTTCAACGCGACACATTCAACCGCGTGGCAATGGCGAATTCGATTTTGTATGGACCCACTTTGGCTACGAAGACGACACGCCGGAAATGACCGAACGGCGTTTACGGCAATCGAATTTGTTCGGCCCTGCTGGGTTTGTATCTGCGGATGACGGTGAAGTGATTGAGCTTTCGCAAAAGGGTTTCGAGCAAAGGCCAGAGCACCGCGCGCTCGCTGAACTCGGCGGGCGCGAGGTCGGCGACACCGATCACATGGTGACGGAAACGCTCATTCGCGGGATGTATGCGTATTGGCGGAAAGTGATGGGTTTATGAACGCGCGCGATCCGGCATTCGATGGAACGATCGACTTCACGACCTACAACTCAATCGTCCAACTTCACGCGCGCTATGCAAGCGCGGTGGACGCGAACGACTGGGACGCCTGGGTTGAGTGCTTCGTAGACGATTGTGTTTATCGCATTCAACCACGAGAAAACTTCGAACGCGGTTTTCCACTGGCAACGCTTTCGTTCGAGAGCAAAGGCATGCTCAAAGATCGTGCGTATGGCATTGCTGAGACGCTATTTCACGATCCGTATTACCAGCGTCATATCGTCGGCGCGCCGTTGATTCATTCGATAAGCGACGATCACATCGAATGCGAAGCGAACTACGTTGTGATACGTACGAAACTCTCGGAGCTCTCGACAGTGTTCAACGCGGGTCGCTACATCGACACTATCGTTCGCACAAACGAAGGTCTTAAGTTCAAGTCTCGGCAATGCGTTTACGATAGCGAAATGATTCCGAATTCGATCATCTATCCAATCTAAAAAATGACCACAGAAAACTGGACCGAAGTCGCTGTCGAATACGACATCTCCGAAGACGAAATGACACTCGGGGTCGATCTACCCGATCGCGAAATCGCACTCTATCGCGTCAACGGCGAAGTGTTCGCTACTGACGGTGTTTGCACCCATGGCAACGCGCGACTGTGCGACGGTTTTCTCGATGGCTACGAAATCGAGTGCCCACTGCATCAAGGCAAGTTCGATGTGCGAACAGGTCGCGCGAGTTGCGCACCAGTTAGCGAGGACATCAAATCTTATCCGGTAAAAATTGAAAACAGCCGCGTGTTTGTACGGCTCGACGACAAAGAACACTAATAATCCAGCCGTTTGCGCTGATTAAAAATTGAGCAATAGCATCCGATGCAGCAATAGCGTTTTTATGTCATTTAATTGAGCGAACGGTTAGAATTACTTATTTATTGACTATTTAACAAAACAAGCTATTCGCCCAATAAAATGGTCGAAAACCAGTGATTGTTTGTTTTTTGTATTTTGCGCTATTTATGAACCATGCGGTGCAGCCTTCACAAACGATCCTCCTTGATAAATCGCAGCGGGATCGTTGCGATCGATCATAGGCTGTTTTACTTCGATGACTTCGCGAAACGGTTCCGACGAATCGCGTGGGCGATAACCGAGATGACGGGCGCCGCGGTTGTCCCAAAACGTAGTTCGGTTGTCACTCATGCCATAAACAATTGTGTGCGCCACTTGCGGAGCGGTGAGTGCCGCGACGACCAGGCGTTCAAGATCGTCGTAGCTCAACCACGTTGACAGCATGCGCCGATCCTTCGGCTCAGGAAACGACGAGCCAATACGAAGACTCACTGTTTCAATGCCCCAGCGATCCCAGTAGA
>JBOFBL010000646.1:0-3792 GCA_051645545.1 Casimicrobium sp.
CACTCGCAAACGTAGTGACGCCCTCGGCGACTAACTACCAAGTGTTCTACACGACCGCTGCACCAGGCACAATCGATGTGAATCCAAAGTGTCCGAGCAATACGGGTGCGGGACCGGGTGCGTGGCCAGCGTTCGCGCCGGGCGTTCCCCCGCCAGCAGGCTGTACCGGATCAGCTGGCTCCACCACGTGGACTGCGGCGACTGGTGGCCCCACTTGGACGGGCTTTCCCGCAGGCGCGACCGCCATCATGGTGATCGACAAGAACAACTTCGTAAATTCAACGACGTCGCGACTGGTCACGATGGACTTCGCGACGCCAGGTTCCCGCGACGGTGATCGTTATTCAAACAATGTGAGCGCTGCGCACGGCGGTGCAGGGACTGCATTGACCGACGCAAGTAATCCATCTAGTGGTAATGGCCCTGGCGCAACGTTCAACACGTTCTCTAACAACGTAACGGTAAGAGTGATCGCCGCAACGCTCAGTGGCACAGTCTTCGTCGATCCAGACGGCGACGGTGCAACGACTGGATTCGAAAGCGGTACCGACACGGGGCTTGGTGGCGTTACGGTCACCTTAAGAAAAGGCGCGTCGACAGTTGGCACCGCAGTCACGGCGACCGCGGCTATCGCTGCGGGTAATTTCTACAACCCCGCAACCGGCGGCTCCTCGGCGACTGCCGGTCCAGGGCTTTGCCCAGTGCCTGCGACGGGGCTCGCTGTCGGCCAATATCTGTTCTGCGACTTGGTTGCGGGTACGGATTACACGCTCGTTGAAACACAACCATCGGGTTACGCAACGACCGGCGATCGCGCCGGAACAGGATCGCCCGCAGGCACAGTAACCAGCGCAACCGACACAATTAGCGGCATTGGTTTGACCGTGGGTCAAGACGCTACGGGCTACGATTTTGGCGAAGCAACGTTGACTACCGTGTCCGGCCGCGTTTACGTTGAATCGAACGGCAACACCGCCGATAACGGCAACACGACCGATCCAGGTATCGGCAGCGTGTCAGTGGCGCTCACTTGCACACCGACCTACACTGGAACATCGCCAGTTAATACCAATGCGAACGGAGAGTATTCCTTCGCTGGCGTGTCGCCGGGCGCTTCTTGCACGATTACGCAGACACAGCCTTCGCCATATACAAATGCTTACGCGACACCGGGTACGAGCAGCACGCCTGGAAGTGAAGCGGGCAATGCGGCAGGCTCTACAACTAACGGCACGATTTCGATCGTCGTACCGCTTACGGGTTCGCCGAACAACAACTTCGCCGAACAAGCAGCGGACATGCGCTCAAACATTGCGTGCGTGCCGGCGGGGCCTGCGGGCGGTGCGTCGACGACGTGTACGGTGACCTGCACGAACTTCGGCCCGGGTGTTGCGGTATCGCCGCTTTGCACGATCACCAATGCATCGTCGCTGCCGGGCAACCCTACAGTGGTGTGTACACCTAATCCGTTGCCCGCATCGCTTGCGAACAATGGAGCGGTGTCATGCTCGGTCACGTTTAACGCGCCGACGTCCGGCACGCTCGATATCAATGGTTCAACTGGCGCAACCAACGATAACAACGGCGGAACGAATTTGACGGGTGCGAACTCGGGCAATAACCCATCGACCACACAAATCAATATCGTTCCGGCCGATATGCGCCCAGCGTTTAGTAATCTGCCCGCGGCAGTGGGTCCAGGCACGCTCTACACAGGGCTAGTACTTACCTGCTCGAACGTTGGTAGCTCCGTGGCCACGCAAGCGAGCTGTGTCCCAACCGCAAGCGCGGGCACGGTGAGCAACGTCGTATGCGTCTCGCAACCTCCTGTCGATGTCGCAATCGGCGGCAACATCCGCTGCACGTTCGACTACACCGCACCACCTGCGCAGGGCGGCACGAACACGAGTGAAACGGCGATCGACTTCTTTGGCCGCACGACGGCGAGCAACGATTCCGTGGGTGGCAGCGACACGACTGTGTGTGCAGTGACGCCGGTTGCACCGAACAACAACTGCGTGCAGGCAACTGTGCCAGTTGTGGATGCAATCGATGATGCGCCAAGCACGCAGCAATTCGCAACAACCGGATCGACCAACTATCCGTTGTTGACGAACGATCAGCTCGGAGCAACGACAAACCCTGCAATCGGTACCGGCGGTGTATCTGCGCCGACCATTACAGGTGTGACGCGTGGCGGAACGGCGATTACCAATCCGTTCACGGTAGACGCAACGGGCGCACTCGTAGTGCCGAACAACACGCCACCCGGTGTGTACGTCGTGACCTATCAAATCTGCGCGAACGGAACGACCAACGCGTGCGACACCGCGACCAAAACGGTCACGATCGAAGCATCCGACATGACCTCGGCCATCGTCTGTACGCCTAGCGGTGCCGCAGCCGGAACGCCGATGTCGTGTGTGCTTACCTGTACAAACCGCGGACCGAATGTCGCGAATAACGCGACCTGCGCGTTCACCGCTGGCTTGCCAACGGGAACGACGGTAAGCTGTGTGCCGACTTCGCCTGCGACAACGGTTGCGGTTAACGCCACGATTGTCTGTACGACAAGCAATTTCTCGACACCGGCCACGCCGACGCAAATTACTGGCGGCACTGGCGCCGAGAACGATTCGAACGGCGGCACAACGCCATCGGCAGGCAACAATCCTGCCGCAGCAAGCATCGGTTCGCCGCCGCTTCCAGTACCAGCGATGGGCGCATTTGGACTGGGCGCGCTCCTGCTGATGCTCGCCGCAGCAGGCATCGGTCGCCGTCGCACAATGCGGTAATCGACGGACTGCGTGAATGCGCAGTCGCGAGAAGAGGGGGCGCTTAATGCGCCCCTTTTTCATTCGGGTCACATCATTCGATAATCCTCTAATAGCTTAAGTACGATTGCTACAAATAGTATGGGCGTACAAAATGTTTTTTGTATTTGTAGCTAATTACTATTTCGATCATATCTACCCAATTAAATTGCCCGTTTAAATAAAAAGCAGTGTGGCTGCGGTGAGACATCCTCCTTGTTTAACATCGCGTTATGCACTTACTGAACATCAAGTCTGTTGCGCCAATCGTCGCTGGGATCGGCGTTGCGCTCACTCTGATTTGCGTGACGAATGCGTTTGCAGAAGGTCGCGCCGGATCGGCGCTAACGCCGCGTGTTGCAACGTCGAAAGAAAGCGCAACGCTCAGCGAGTACCGCACGCAAATCGCGAACGGATTGAAAGCGGGCACACCGGTCGTGCAACTCGCGGGCAAACTCGACGCTAAACAAAAAGACGCGCAAGATCTGGCGCTCGCTGACGCGAAATTCATCGAGGGCGTGCGCGACAAGCAAAGCAATGTGCCATTGCGCAACGAGGTGATGGGCGTCTACGCGTTGCGCGACAGCGACATCGTGACGCCTGAATTGCAAGTGTGCAAAACACCGGTCTCTCGTTGCATGAAAGTCGAGATGTATCTGTTCGCGGCGAACGATACGCGCGTCGCAGTCGTCGATACGATCGCAAGAAAAGTGCTCTCAGTGCGAACGCTGGTCGGAATTCAACCCGAGATTTCGCTGACACTCGAACGCGTTGCACTTGAACTGGCTGCGGGCTCGCCGCTGGTCGCGACCGCGCTTGGACGAACGCCGTCGCTCGATGAATTCATCATGGCAAACACCAAAGCGTCACTCGCGCAAACGCGTTGCGAGCGTTCGCAGCATTTGTGTGTGGCGCCGACGATTGTTGAAGGCAAAACCGCGCTCTTTGTCGTTGTCGATTTGACTGATCTGAAAGTCGT
>JBOFBL010000647.1:0-1819 GCA_051645545.1 Casimicrobium sp.
GAAGATTTCTTCGCAGCGTTGCCAGGTTTGAATCACGGGATGAATACCGCCAACACCGCGACCACGGCCGGGAAGCGTCACGTCGATCGATTCGCTTGCGAGCTTTGCGTTGAGCGCACTGTGAACGAGTTCATTGCGACGCACCTTGAGTGCGACTTCAATCGCATCTTTTGCGCGATTGATATCAGCGCCGCGAGTTTTTTTCTCTTCGGGCGAGAGCTGCGCCATGCCTTTGAGCAATTCGGTTACAGCACCGGTTTTACCTAGGTATTTTGCTTTCGCGTTTTCGAGCGACGGCGCGTCAGTGCATGAGGCGAAGTCGGTGGTGGCTTGCGAGATGATTTGTTCTAACGACGGAGAACTCATTAACTAATCCGTTCGCCCTGAGCCTGTCGAAGGGCATTGTCTGAAGTGTGTTCATGGTTCGACAGGCTCACCACGAACGGAATCTACAAATCGCGAATACAAAAAACAAATGGGAGGCCGAAGCCTCCCATTTGGGGTTGCTCTAGAGCGGTAAAGTAGGGAGGCTTTCTTTAAGCCTTCTTCACGCGCTCTACGAGCGCGCTAAACGCAGGCATGTCAAAAACAGCCATGTCTGCGAGCACTTTACGATCGATCTCGACCATTGCCTTTTTGAGTGCGCCCATGAAGGTTGAATACTTCATGCCGCATTCACGAGCAGCGGCGTTGATACGCGTGATCCAGAGCGCACGGAAATCGCGCTTTTTATTGCGGCGATCGCGATATGCGTACTGACCAGCGCGCATAACGGCTTGCTTGGCAACACGATAAACATTGTTACGACGACCACGATAGCCTTTGGCCATCGCAATCATTTTCTTGTGACGAGCGCGGGCGGTTACACCACGTTTTACGCGAGGCATTCTTCAGTCCTCCTTATGCGTACGGGAGCATTTTGGCCACACGGCCTTCATCGCTCACATGAATGGATAACGTGCCACGAAGCTGACGCTTGTTCTTCGTCGTGCGCTTGGTGAGGATGTGACGCTTGGTCGCGTGGGCGCGCTTGATGCTGCCGCTTTTACGCGCCTTCAACCGCTTGGAGGCGGCCTTTTTGGTTTTCATCTTAGGCATGTGCCTATTCCTTTTCTACTTGTCGCTGACTGAGGCGTTGCAGCACGATGCTGCAATCTTGGATGCCCCAGCTCGCGCTGGCTACGCAGCAGCTTTCGCGTCTGCGGGTTTTGCATCAGCGGCCGGAGCCGCCGTTGCAGGTTTTTTGGGCGCTGGCTTCGCAGCCGGTGCCACAGTTTTCTTAGGTGCCAACATCATAATCATGAGGCGGCCTTCGAGTCTTGGATGTTGCTCAATGATGCAGATTTCTTCGGTCTCTGCCTTGATGCGATCCATTTGCCGGACACCGAATTCCTGATGCGCCATTTCGCGGCCTCGGAAACGAAGCCTGATCTTGACTTTGTCGCCCTCCGCGATGAATTCGCGAAGCTTTCTCATCTTGATCTGAAAATCGTGCTCGTCGGTTTGCGGGCGCAGAACGATTTCTTTGATATCGATCTGTTTCTGCTTCGACTTTGCTTCGTGGAGGCGCTTGGCTTCCTGGAACTTGAACTTTCCGAAGTCCATGATCCGGCACACGGGCGGCTGCGCGGTTGGCGCAATTTCCACGAGGTCTAAGTCTGCATCTTCGGCCATCTGCAACGCTTCGCGAAGCGTTTTGATGCCGGCCTGCTCACCGTCTTTATCAATCAGTCGAACCTCGGGAGCGGTGATCTCTCGATTGATTCGGGTGTCTTTATCGGCTATGTGTCTACTCCAGTAAATTTAAGTGAGATGCGCG
>JBOFBL010000648.1:0-2241 GCA_051645545.1 Casimicrobium sp.
GAAAACAAAAATTTCGAACTCACGGCAGAGGTCAGTCGCCGCGAACAACTCGAGAACGAATTGCGCGAAGCTTCCGAAGCGGCGACTAAACAGGCTGACGACAAAGTGCGCTTCATGGCAATGCTCAGTCACGAGCTACGCACGCCGCTGCAAGCGGTGATCGGAACGAGCGAGATCTTGTCGCACACGCTGCCGACCGGCTCGGACGCGTCGGCGACGCTTCGCGCGGCGTCGAAATCTGTACTTGCCTTGGTCGACGGTGTGCTTTCGTATGCGAAGCTCGAAGCGGGTAAGGTTGAACCAGTGTTGCTTAACTTTCCGCTGCGTGTGGCGATTGACGAGGCGGTGCGCGTAAGTTGTACGGCAAACAATGTGCCGCGTGAACTGGTCATGGTATCGATTGCACCCACTCTGTCAGAGTGGATTCACACCGACGTGGGCATCTTCCGGCAACTGCTGATTAATCTGGTGACTAACGCGATGAAGCATGCACCGGGCAAGCGCATCGTGATTCGCGCTGCGCGCGAGGGCGAATCTGGCTTGCCGGAGTTCGGGTTGAACATTTCGGTGATCGACGAGGGTGCGGGCATTCCTTCCGAGGCGCGACATCGCTTGTTCCAGCCGTTTCAGCAAATCGGGCGTGGATCGGCCGATCCATCGCGAGGCAGTGGTTTGGGGCTTGCGATTTGCGCTCTACTCGTTAAATCGCTCGACGGAAACATTGGCGTGGTCGATTCGCCGCGCGCCGGCACCGAGATCGCGTTTTCTATTCCAGTGCGCGAGATGACGCATGGGGGTGGCAAATCGAGTGCGTCGAAGGTCATTACATCGCTACATGCGAAATCGATTCAAGGTAGCGCCCTATCAATTTTGCTAGTTGACGATCACATCGTGAATCTTCGTCTGGTGAGCGAAATGGTGAAGTCGCTCGGACATGTCGTCGAAACGGCGGCCTCCGGTGAAGAAGCGGTCGACGTGTTTGCACGTCGTATCGCCGCCAACGTACGCGGCAACGCCGCACCTTCGCAATTCGATGTCGTATTCATGGATTTGAATTTGCCGGGCATTTCTGGCATTGAAGCGGTCGTCGAAATTCACAAACTATGCTCGCAGCACGGCGTTGTAGAGCCGCGATTTATCGCTCTGACTGCGAGTACCGACGAAACGGAATTCAAGCGTTGCGACGAAGTCAGCATGACCTCGCGGTTAACCAAACCCGCAACGATTGGCGCGCTTCGCTCCGTGCTTGGCTCAACGAAAGATCGTGCGACGAAATCGCCGGAAGACATCATGAGAGAAACGAGTGATTTAAACGCTATGGAAATCCTTGATCACACCATGCTTGATCAAATACGAGATATCGAATCGCAGGGCGAACACCTGTTTGTCGAGTCGTTAATCGGCGACTATTTGAATGGACTTGACGCAGAGGCGCTTGCCGTTTGCGATGCGATTCGTGCCGGTAATGAATTGGCTGCGCGTAAGCATGCGCATGCGCTTGCGGGGGCTTCGCTCTCGGTAGGGGCGAAGGCGCTCGCAAGCGAACTTAAAGCACCTAGATTCGCAATAAATATGTCCACAATCACCGCTATTGAGCGTACAGTTGCGGCGACAAAAGCGGCTTTTTCTGAGTGGTTGCAAACGACCTATCGAAAAAACTAGTTGATCTCTCCGTGCTTCTCTCGTCTCAGAGGGTTCCGATTTTTTACCGAATCGTACAAACAATCGATTGCAATTCGATTCCTAACGTACAGAATACCGGGCGAGCGCGGGGGCGTTCGATTCTGGTTAAGGAAGTACAGGCCGTGGTGAGAATTGGAATTGCAGATGATCATCCTATCGTTCGGGCGGGCTTAAAAGGGATCGTTGGCAGCGATAGCAATTATTCCGTTGTCGGGGAAGCGCACGACAGCGTTTCGACCATCGAAATGTTGCGCAAGACAAAGTTAGATGTGCTGCTGCTCGATCTATCGATGCCTGGTCGCGGGGGATTGTGGTTGCTGTCTCGTGTGCTTGACGAGCAGCCAGGGCTGCGCGTTGTCATCGTGTCGTCCTACGATCCTGCATCTCACAAAGAGCGCTCTCTCGCGCTCGGCGCTGCGGCGTATCTACACAAAGACACGCAACCGAATGGCGTGCTCGCTGCGGTTCGCGATGTGCTCAAGAAAGCGCCACCTGTGCGCGCGCGCGTGATTGAAGACGAGCCGCATACGTCGCTCTCCAATCGTCAATACGACATCT
>JBOFBL010000649.1:0-8193 GCA_051645545.1 Casimicrobium sp.
CCGCGCAGGAAGGTTTTCACGCCGTGCGCTTCATTGCAAAGCACACGGCGGACACTGTGACTTACCAGCCGATATCTTTAAACAAAGACATCGTGAGATCCGCTGGCGCACGCAAGGTGATCGATTCATCACCCACCGCAAACGGCTCCATCAACAGATTTGGCGAGGCGGTCACGTTCCAATGCGAAACGCTCGAGCCCTGGATATTGGCCGTCGGCGCGAACATCTGTGGTCGTCCGAATAAATCGGCACCCGCGCGACGCTGCAAGTCTAAGAAACTCACCGTCGTGAACGTACCCGCCGATGCGCGCAACTTCGCGCCATCCTGCTGCGAGATCATCGCTGCCGGGATACGAATACCCGATGCGTCGTCGCGCACGGATGGGAATGGGAAGCGAAAGAACGTCGGCACGTTTTGAATCAGCACGACGCCGCGCGCACCCGCGTTTTGCGCATTGATCACTTTATCGACAATCGCACACTCGCCGCGATTGATGATCGCAATCTTGCCACGCACTTTGCTCGCAAGCGTCGCATCGAATGGCGTGCAGGCATCACCGGTTGCCCCCGCGTCAGCAGTGAACGCAATCAATCCGCTGCCGCGACGCGAGCCCGGTGGCAAACCGAAGTTCGGAATCGCAGAGACGACGAAACCGGTGAGCTGCGATGCACCACCGACGAAAAGATCGAGTTGCGGTTGCACGCGTAGAGTGCGCTGCGCATCGATGAAGGTACCGAAACCTTTCCATACGAGCTGCTCATTGTTAAGCGCGGAGGTTTGACGCTCTGCCACCGACATATCGGTCCATGTCCGATTTAACGTGTTGTCATAGAGGAAGTGATCCCAGACATGTGGGAAGCCCTGCAAGTATTCGCCGGTTGCCTCATCGGTCGTGGTTGCAAATCCCAAGCCGTGCCCCAGTTCGTGCAGCATCACACGCACGAAATCTTCGCCGCCCGGTGGAGCCTTGCCGTCAAGACCGTAATACCAACTCAAGCCAGGAATGCAGTCCGGTCGATCAAGATCGAGGTTCGCAATTGCAAACGCCTCGGGGGCTGGATCGTTGTTCGCAACGTCGAGATCGACGCCAGCGAGCTTATTGCCAAGCGCCGCGTGATACCAGGTGTTTTTGAGTGGCGCTTTTGCAAAATCACGATTGAATTGCCACGCATTCGCACCCGCGAGCGCGCCGTCACAACCGAGCGGCAAAAATCCGGTCAACACTTCGATCGTTTGGCTGGTGCTAGTGAGCGTGCGACCCCAAATCTGAGCGACGTACTTCATCGCATTGAGCCGTTGCTCGCCTACCGTTGTGCCTGGGTTTCCGCCGACGGGGGCAGCGGGTCTCGGGTCATTGAATCCAACCCCAGGGTCATCGCCATTCAAAATCACGACGTTTGCCGCAAACGAGGATGCGGTTGCAAACGTCGCCATCGCCGCAAATGTGGCGAGCCCCTTCTTCAATAGTGCGAAAGAAACTTTATTCACGATTCGATCCTTTCACCGAAACCGCATGGGTGTGTGGATGCGCGCCGTTGCCATGATCGGCAGAGCAAGTGCGAACCCATTGCCCGTTGGCATCGCGCACGAGGCGACTTTGCTTTGCGAGCGCCGTGCCAACCACCAAGGTGACGGATTCACCATTACGCACCTCGCGAATGGTGCGATCGCGCAGCGATTTGCTTTGATTTGCGGTCGACGGTTCAGTAAGCGCTTTGAGCTCGGCGCGCGACTGCTCGGGCGACATGCGAAGCATCTTGTGCTCCGTTGCGTTGGCCGCACGACCGGTGGGCGCCGCGACAGCGGCACGAATCACTTCGGCACGTTCGGTGTCGCTCATCGCTTCATGCAATTCAAGCGGCGACCGCTCAACCGCAAACGCAATCGTCGACGCACTCAACGCAACGACGGCAGCAGTTTGCACACTGCATCGGAAACACGTCCGCAAAACGGATCTCACTGAGTTTTGAAACTCGGGTTCGCGCATTTAATCTCTCCTAAAAAGTATTCGGATTAACAAATGCGTGCCTCGATCGGCGCGGGTCGGATTGCCCGCGCTTTGTCCTCCACAACGCTGCATTAATTCTTTTGCAGGGAGTTCATTAGAAAAAGTAAATTGCGACGAATGACGAACTATTTATGCCAATCTTTAGCCACTTCTTCAAGGTTTATTGCTTGTTGTCGCCAGATAGTGACTTTTTATTGATTTAGAGCCGATCAGCTTAATCGTTAACAGCGCAATTAATTTAGGTCGATTGAGATTTATTGTTTTATTTCAACAAAACACAATAAAAGCCTAATAACCCAATAAAAACGAGCTTTCATCGTGTTATTTGTATTGCAAAAAAACTATGCGGGGGCTGCACGCAAGCCGTGTGCAATCAGTCCGCGCACGACATCGTCGGCCTCGCTCACGCGCACCGCACGCCACCCACGCGCGACGGCCGTCTCGATGTTCGGCAAAGAATCGTCGAAGAACAGCGTGTGCTGCGGTCGCAATGAGTAGCGCGATTCGAGCGCCTCGTAAATCGAGGGATCGGGTTTCGACAAACGATTTCGCCCGGAAAAAATGCCACCGTCGAATCGCGCAATCCAATCGAAACGTCGTTCGAGCACATCGGCGAAATCGCGCGGCATATTTGAAAGATAGAGCACTCGCAACGACGCACCGCGATCGCGCGCATCGCAAAGCGCTTGCATCGCTGCAATCGCAACGTCAAGGCTCTGCAATACACGCGGAATGTGCGCAACGAACGCCGCGAGTTCGCCTTCGCTGCAATCGAGTTTCGGTGCGAGGCGTTGCGCCATCGTCGGCAAATCGATTTCGCCGTGATCGTAAGCGGCCCAGTCTTCGTTCACGAGTTTTTTCACGAACGCATCCACGCTCACGCCCGCCGGTATTGCGTGCGCGAAGTGCTCACGCACGAGGCGTTGCGGGTTCCATTCGACGAGCACGTTACCGAAATCGAAAACGACGTCCAATTGAGTTTCCTTCACTTGAGCAAAACGCTGGCGATGCCCGCCACCGACAACACAGCAAGTATCGCGAGCACCGCTTTGCGAAACTGCGCTTCGCTCACCAAATGAAATCCGCGTGAACCGATTGCAATACCAATCAACAACGGTATCGCGAGCCACGCGGCGCGAACGAAGGTCTGTTGCGTGACGACGCCGTGCCACGTGCCCCAGGATGTTGAATACAGGGCGCTGCCAAAAAACAAAACGATCAGGGTCGCGCGCAAATTCTTCGCCGGAATCGACACCGCAAAGAGCATGACGGATGCGACCATGCCACCGAGCGATGATGCGCCCGCCATAAAACCCGCAACGATGCCCGTACCAAAACGAAGCGGAAAACCATCTGGCAATTTCGGGCGCGCGTTGAGCAACAAGCAACTTGATGCGACAAAGAGCAACACACAACCGCCAACGCGCAACATATCCGAGGGCGCATACGCAAGCGCCGCCACGCCAAGCGGAATCGAAATTGCATAGCCCGCCGCCATCGGCGTGAGCCATTTCCAATTCACGTCCTTCCACACCGATGGAATCATCCAGATGCTTGCCACGATTTCGAGCAACTGCGCCGAAGGGATCAACAATCGCGGCTCGACAAAAAACGCGCCGCTTGCGACCAGTACCGCCGACAATCCGAAACCGGAAAAACCGCGAACAATGCCCGCAATCAGGGCGCAAAGCGCCAGCGGCGCGAACTCGACGGGAACATTCATTGGCTTAACAATAGCCGATAGCGCACCAAGCGTGCAGCAGTTCGCGAAGCGAACCGGCAACTCGCGCCGGGCAGACGCGCGCCGGTCGCGTGTGCGACGCAGACTTATGCGCGGGAACCTACACTTCAACGCATTCGCATCGACAAACAATAACGACAATGGACGACGAAATCATCATTCCCGGCATGAGCGAGCGCGAAATCTATATTCGTCGCCGCGTGCGTCGTTTGGCGGAGTTTTATCGGCACCTCGCCACCTACCTCGCGGTGAACATCGTGCTGATTGCTGTGAACTACTACGCGCTTAACTTGCAACCGCCGCGCGCTACCGGATGGTGGGCTTTCTTTCCGGCGTTCGGCTGGGGAATCGGCGTTATCGTACACGCCTTGATTGTGTTTTCGCCGTTCGGTATTTTCTCGCTTGAATGGGAAGAGCGAAAAGTGCGCGAGCTCATGGAGCGCACGGAAAGCGAGCCAAAACCATGAGAGACAGTTTCGAATGGTTCTCGTCACGTGATCGGCGACGCTACGGATACGATCGCAACGACATGGAAACCGGATTTACGCCATATTCGAACACGCCACTGACCGCGCGTGAAACCGCGCTTTTGAATGCGCGCAAACGCGTCAAAGAGATGCGCGAGTTCTACATGAACCTCTCGATGTATTGCATCGTGATTACCGTGCTCTGGATCATCAATCTGCAGAACCCCAAATACATTTGGGCGATCTGGCCAACCATGGGTTGGGGTCTCGGCGTGTTCATCCACGGGCTCACCGTGTTCGCATCGAAGTCGTTCTTCGGCGCCGAATGGGAAGAGCGAAAAGTACAAGAAATTATGGCACGCGAACAGTTGAAAATCGTGTCGAGCGAGAAACAACTCGTACAAGCGCAGATGCGAATGTTGCAAGCGCAGATCGAGCCGCATTTCCTGTTCAACACCCTTGCGAACATTCAGACGCAAATCCCGCGCGCACCCGACAAAGCCAATGCGATGCTCGACAATTTCATCGCCTATTTGCGACAAACGCTGTCGGCCAGTCGCGCGCAGGAAGGCACGCTTAAGCAGGAATTCGATTTGCTGCGCAACTACTTAGAGATTCTGAAAATTCGTATGGGCGAGCGCTTGGAGTTCGATCTCGAACTCGATGCTTCGCTCGAAGCAACGCCGCTGCCGCCCATGCTCTTGCAACCAGTCGTTGAGAATGCCGTGAAACACGGGCTCGAACCAAAAATTGAAGGCGGTCGCGTGCGCGTGCGTGCGTCGCGCGAGGATCGATTGCTCAAACTCATCGTTGAAGACAACGGCCTTGGGTTCGGCGAATATGCCGATAGCAAAGGCACTGGCGTCGGGCTTGCCAATTTGCGCGAACGATTGCGCGTGCTCTACGATGGATTTGCGACGCTAGAAATTACGGATGCGAATCCGGGAACGCGAGTGGAGATTTCAGTTCCGCTTGCTTAGTCTTGAAGACAACATGTTCCCCTCTCCCTTGAGGGGAGAGGGTGCCCGAAGGGCGGGAGAGGGTGACGTTTGCGTAGGAAAAACCTTCGAGAAATGCGACCGTCACCCTCTCCCCTACCCCTCTCCCCTCAAGGGCGAGGGGGAAAAACAGATCGCGGCGAGCGCCGCTCCTACAAATACCCAACATGACAACAGCCATCATCGCCGACGACGAACCACTCCTTCGCGAACACCTGCGCGAGCTTCTGCAAAAGCTTTGGCCCGAGCTTGACATCGTTGCGCTCGCAGCCAACGGCAACGAAGCCGCAAAAGCCATCGCCGAGCACGCACCGGATGTCGCGTTTCTCGACATCAAAATGCCCGGACAAACCGGCATCGAAGTCGCGCAAGGCATCGAAACCAACACGCGCGTCGTGTTCGTCACGGCCTATGACGAATTCGCCGTGCAAGCCTTCGAGCGCGAAGCGATCGACTACGTAATGAAACCCGCAAACGAAGCGCGCCTCGCGCAGACGGTCGCACGCGTACGCAATGCGCTCACGCAAAACGAAAATCCACCGGAAATCGCCGCGCTCTTGAAGCTGCTCGCGCAACGCGGCGCGACGAATGCGAACACAACCGAAGAAAAGAAGGTACCACTGCGTTGGATTCGAGCGAGTCGCGGCGACACCACGTTCCAAATCGCGGTCGATGAAGTCCTCTTCTTTCAAAGCGACGACAAATACACCGTCGTCAACACCGCCAACGGCGAACACTTGATCCGCATGGCGCTCGCCGAGCTATTGCAATCGCTCGACCCAGATCAGTTTTGGCAAGTGCATCGTGGCACGGTGGTGAACATCAATTGTGTCGCCTCTAGCAAACGCGATGGTGATGGGCGGGTAACGTTGAATTTACGCGGCTGGGAGAGGCCGGTCGCCGTCTCGCGGGCTTACTCGCATTTATTCAAACAAATGTAGGGTGCGATCCTATCGCACCACACGTTGATACGATCGAGCAGCGATTGGAGAAATACGCTTCGCGCGTATCGTACGAGGTGCGATAGGATCGCACCCTACACCCGCTCAAACACCGCCGCAAAAAAACCATCGCATCCATCGCGATGTGGCAGCAAATGCGCATACGGTTTTTCTTCGCTGACCTCTTCGTTTCTCAACGAAGACGGAATCGCCTTCCACCCCTCGTTCGTCGCAAGAAAATACTCAGCGATGTTTTCGTTTTCTTCAGCGAGCAAGGAGCATGTTGCGTAGACCAAACGCCCACCCGTTCGCACGAGTTTCGCAGCTTCGTTCAAGATGCTCTTCTGAATCTCGATCAGCTCTTTCACGCTCGCAGGCGATTGCCGCCATTTGAGATCGGGGTTGCGTTTAAGCGTGCCTAAGCCCGAGCACGGCGCGTCGACCAAGACGCGATCGGCTTTGCCTGCAAACTTCGCGAGCTTCGGGTCGTGTTCGTTTTCGATGCGTTGCGTTTGCACGTTACTCGCGCCGCTGCGTGCGAGGCGTGGCCCCATGTTGTCCAGGCGGCGTTCGTTGTTGTCGAATGCGTAGAGCCGCCCTGTGCTTGCCATCATAGCGGCGAGCGCAAGTGTTTTTCCACCGGCACCGGCGCAGAAATCGATCACGAATTCGCCGCGTTTGGCGCCGACCAATTTCGCGAGCAGTTGCGAGCCTTCGTCTTGCACCTCGATCGTGCCGTCTTCAAACAAAGGATGACGACCGATGTCGATGCGACCTAATTCAAGTTGTTGCAAACGAATGCCAGTGTCCGAAATCGGCGTGGCGCGTGCATCCGAGAAACCTTCTTTTTGCAGGCGCTTCAACACCTCGTCGCGCTTTGCTTTGAGCGTGTTCACGCGCAGATCGAAACTTGCAGGCTTGAGTAAATCCTCTGCGAGCGCGATGCGCTCTTCGTTGCCGTACTGCACGCCGAGCCTATCCCAAAGCCATGCGGGCAATTCGCGACGCGCGTGCGGACCGAGTGCTTCGTCCGCTTTCAAATATTTTGTGTAACGGTCGGTTTCACCAGCCGGTGCGGTAACGCGACGACGGAACTGTCGTGCGAGTGCGGCGAGTGCGAGTGCCGCGAATTCGTCTTTCGGTTTACCGCCGTCGAACGCAATCGTCTCGACGCTCAAGCGATGACGAAGCCATGCGTAGAAGCCTTCAGCGACGAGCGGACGATCTTGCGAACCGACACGCTTTTCGCGCAGCACATACGAGAGCGTGCGATCGGCGGGGTATTCGAACTTCGACGCGGATTGAATCGCGAAGGCGAGCGCGGAGAGTGCGGCGGGGCGGAGAAGCATGCTCGAATGCTACTCGAAGCATGGGACACCCCAAATGATAATCGTCCGTATTAATTGGGCGACCACATAGTTTTTGTTAAAAATCGAAAGTAGCAATAAATACTCACATCGCCCAATAATATTGGGCATATCTGACTATTGTTGATTTGTTTATTTAATGAATAAATTGCTAAACCAAGAGTGCCAGTACGGCGACGATTCCGACGGCCACCAGCGCAAGAATGAGATAAACAACAGAGACAAGCATTGCCTTCGCGATCGTCTTGATCCACCCACCGCCATACACGCGTCGCATCGCTAGCACGGCATAGGTCGGTATCGCAATGGTTGCGACTAACGAAAGCAGATCGTGTGCGGTTGCGAGCAATAGAACCAACAACCAAAATGTGTGCAGGTGAAGCGCGAACACGACGTGCGACCCATAGGTCATCTTTCGACGCACGTAGACGAACTTCATGAGCGCGGCGAACAAGGGAACGAGCGCGAACATCGCGTACGCCCAATAGCGAAGCATTCGATCGGGCAGCGATGTGACGAGCATTTTGCGCACTTCGGGGGTTGCGAATTTTTTCTTCGCGCGTTCGCAAAGCCAGTCGGGAACACCGTTGCATTCGGCGGTATCGCCTTTGAATTTAATTGTTGCGCTATCGCCAAATGAGATTACTGAGCCTTCCTTGAAATCGCTAGG
>JBOFBL010000650.1:0-4695 GCA_051645545.1 Casimicrobium sp.
GTGAAAATGTTCGCGAAACTCAAAGCCACGATACCTGCGTTTTGTGCGAGTTTGCTGGTCGCCATCGCGACCGTGGGCGCGACGAACGCTAATGCCGACAACAAGAAACCGATCACAGCGGTTGTTGTGAGTGCGCCCGATGTTGGCGATTACGCACCGCACCGCAGCGGCTACAAAGTCCATCGCATTTCGCGCTACGGAGCCTACTATCCGCCGCGTTTCATCGTTGTGACACCAGGCGCTGATGAATCCGAAGAGTCATACGACGAATCGGATGAAGACGAATTCGACGCGACCGATCGAGACAACGATGGATTTATTTCGTTTCGCGAAGCGCGCCGCATGAATGCGCAGTGGGTTCGCGACTTTCGCCGAATTGACACCAGTGGCGATGGTTTTTTAACTCGCGAAGAGGTTGACGCGTTTTATCGTCGTTAAGCGCGCCCACTACAACATAAGAAAAGAAATCAATCGTGAAACAATCGATTTTGCTTGCGTTCACTGCGCTCGCAAGCGTGTGCGCTGTGACGGGTTCGTTTGCAGCAAACAACTTCACCAAATCCGACGGCAATCGCGACGGGGCGCTCACGCGCGCGGAAGCCTGCGTTGGCCGTACTCCCGCAGTGTGCAAAAACTTTAATCGCATCGATGCAAACCGCGATGGTGTTGTGACGCGCAGTGAAGTCAAGGCATTTAACAACGCAAAGCGTGCACGTCGTGGACTGCCGCAGAAGCCTTGATGCTAAGGTGCATGCATAAATAAAAAAGCGCGGCATGCCGCGCTTTTTTATTATTGACCTTGAAGATTTGTTTACGCGTTTGCTTCGTAGCTCAGATGACCGCCTGCAATCGTCGCACGCACCACACCGGGCAACTCGTAGCCCATGAACGGCGTGTTCTTTCCCGCGCTCTTTAAGCTCGCTGGCGTAATGTGGCGATACGCGCCTGGATCGAATACGCAAACGTCCGCCACCGCTCCAACACTCAGCGTGCCTGCCGGGAGATTGACGACTTTCGCAGCGCGCGAAGAAATCATCGCAAGTGCGTCCGCCAATTCAATCTTCGCTTGATCGGCAAGTCGCAAGGTAAGCGACAACAAAAGCTCCACTGCCGACGCACCCGGCGCCGCTTCGCCAAACGGCACCTGTTTGGTTTCAATCGGACGCGGCGTGTGATCGGACACGATCGCGTCGATCGTGCCATCCTTGATGCCCTCGATCAACGCATCGCGATCGCGCACGGTACGCAGCGGCGGCGATAGCCGATAGTTTGGATTGAAGTGACCGATGTCGATGTCGGTTAAATGCAATTGATGGATCGATACGTCCGCCGTAAGCTTGAGCCCTTGCGCCTTTGCTGCGCGGATCATCTCAACGCCCCGTGCGGTTGAGATTTTGCTGATATGGCACCTAACGTTTACGCCCAACATTATTTCGGCGATGCGGGCAATTTCTACTGTCTCGGAATATGATGGAATTCCATTAAGCCCCAAGCGAGATGAGACTTCTCCATCGTGTGCTGATCCATCTTTTGCAAGATACGGATCCTCGGGGCGCAACCACACCGTAAAGCCAAACGTTGCTGCATATTGCATCGCTCGCCACAACACTTGCGTGTCGACAATCGGCGCGTCGGCTTGCGAAAAACCGATGCAGCCCGCTTGCGCGAGTTTCGAAAGCTCCGCGAGCTGACGTCCAGCGAGATCTTTGGTGAGCGCGCCGAGCGGATACAAGTGCGCACCGTGTTGCGCATTCGCGCGCATGCGAAGCATGTCGACTAAGCCAGGTTCGTCGAGCACCGGATCAGTGTCCGGCGGGCACACAATCGTCGTGACGCCACCCGCTGCCGCGGCCGCAAGCTCGGTGACGAGCGTGCCGCGCTTCACGTGCACCGCAAGATCGACCAGCCCCGGCGCTACGATCAATCCTTGCGCATTGATTTCTTTGTTGCTGTGCCAATCAGACGGCGCATTGCCAAAGGCCGCAATCTTGCCAGCAGCGATGAACACATCCGCGATACGATCGATGTGATTGACCGGATCGATTACACGACCATTTCGAATTGCGATCTTCATCGTGTGGCCCCCGCAAGAATCGCCATCACCGCCATGCGCACGGCAATGCCGTAAGTCACCTGCGGCAAGATCACCGATTGCTTGCCATCCGCGACTGCGGAATCGATTTCAACGCCTCGATTCATTGGCCCAGGGTGCAACACAATCGCATCGGGCTTGGCGAGCGCGAGCTTCTGCGGCGTGAGTCCGTAGCGAGAAAAATATTCACTCGCCGACGGCAGCAGCGCGCCGTTCATACGCTCGTTCTGCAAGCGAAGCATCGTTACTACATCGACGCCTTTAAGACCTTCTTCAAGCGAAGTGAACACCCGCACGCCGAGTCGCTCGATTTCCGTTGGCAACAACGTTTGCGGGCCAATCGCGCGAATCTCTGGCACGCCGAGCGTCGTGAGCGCATGAATCTGCGAGCGCGCGACACGCGAATGCAGAATATCGCCCACGATGGCAGCCGTGAGATTGTGAAATTCTTTCTTGTATTTGCGAATGGTGAACACATCGAGCAAGCCCTGCGTCGGGTGCTCATGACGACCGTCGCCCGCGTTTACTACATGCACATGTGGTGCAACGTTTTGTGCAATCAAATAGGGCGCACCGCTCGACGCATGGCGAATCACAAACATATCGGCGTGCATCGCCGTTAAGTTAGCAATCGTGTCGAGGATCGACTCGCCTTTGTTGGTTGAAGAGCGTGCAACATCGAGATTGACCACATCCGCCGACAAGCGTTTTGCCGCGATCTCGAACGTCGTGCGTGTGCGTGTGGAATTTTCGAAAAAGATGTTGAAGATCGATTTGCCGCGCAATAGCGGCACCACTTTCATTTCGCGCTCATTAACCCCGACGAAACTCTCTGCGGTGTCGAGAATACGCTCCAGAATACGTTTTGGAAGCCCTTCAATGGCGAGCAAATGATGCAACTCGCCGTGTTCGTTGAGTTGAATATTTCGTTTCATCAACATCAGCGTTTCCAGGGCTCCATCGTTAGGGTGAAACGACCGTCGGCATCGCGATTGAGCGCGAGCATTTGATCGGCGGGAACGATTAATGCGTCGCCAAGATAGTCCGCAGCAATCGGCAATTCGCGGCCTCCGCGATCGACGAGCACTGCCAATTGAATTGACGCCGGACGTCCGTAATCGAAAATCGTATTGATCGCTGCGCGAATCGAGCGACCGGTAAATAGCACATCGTCGACGATCACAATATGCGCGCCTTCGACAGAAAAAGGTATCTGCGTCGAGCGCACTACGGGTTTCAATCCCGCCGTACTCAGGTCATCGCGATAGAACGATACATCGATATAGCCGATGTCATGTTCGCCGTTGAGCTCGGCCTTAAGGCGATCAGCAAGCCACGCGCCGCCCGAATAAACGCCAATCAACTTTGCATCGTACGCAACCGATGCCGCCATTTGCGATTTGAGCGTTTCGAACAGCGTCTCCGCGTTCGCGATCGAGGCGTTACTCATGGCGCGCCCGTGCTTTCAGGCGCTTTTTCGCGATGCCCACCGCTTTCAAAAAAACGCCGCAAGATGGTTGCGGCGGCTTCAGCATCGATTGCAGCTTTGCTCTTTGCCTTTTTGCCGCCTTGCATCGCGAGGGCGACTTCGGCTTCGTAACTTGAATATCGCTCATCGACAAGATACGCGCGGCAATGAAAGCGGCCTTCGAGTTGACGCGCAAATTTTTCTGCGCGTGCGGTCATCGCGTGTGGCGTACCATCGGGATGAGTCGGATGCCCCACAACGAAAGCAAACGGCTGCCAGTCGGACACTAGCGGCGCAATGGCGCTAAAGCGCGCATCGTCGTTAGTAGCGTCGATTGTCGCGAGCGCGTTCGCAGATTCTGCAATGTCACTGCCGACGGCGACACCGATCCGTTTTTCGCCGAAATCGAACGCGAGGTAGGTGCGCCCTTTCATGCGTGCCCCGCGACGTGGGAGAGCGCAAACTTCGAAATGCCAAGACGCTGCATCGCAATGTCAAACAGTTGTTCGGTCGGCGTTTCGAACAACAAATCGGCACTCGCTGGCACGGTAAGCCACGCGTTTTGCGCAATCTCTTCTTCGAGCTGCCCCTCGCCCCAACCCGCGTAGCCGAGTGTGAGCAGCCAGTCTGATGGGCCGTTGCCACCCGCCACCGCTTCGAGAATGTCTTTTGACGTAGTGAGCGCGAGATCGTCACCGACCGGGATCGAGGAATTCCACACACCGTGCGGGCGATGAAGCACGAAGCCGTGCTCGACGCTTACCGGGCCGCCAAAATGCACGGTTCTTTTTGCGAAGTCCTCGTGCGGCACTTTTATTTCGATTTGATCGAACAAGTCTTCCATCGTGATCTCGGTTTTGCGGTTCACGACAACGCCAAGCGCACCTTTTTCAGTGTGTTCGCAGAGGTAAGTGACAGTGCCCTCGAAATTGGGATCCACCATGTTGGGCATGGCGATCAGGAAGTGACCGGCAAGGCAAGTGGATTTCATGCATCCGATTTTACGTTTTCGGCGAGAATCGAACTCAAATGACGCGCAAGACGTCAAAAATACAGGGATCATCACGCGTTGCTGCGAATTTTTCGTCGCCGCATCTTTGAGGCAAGCGGTTTTATGCCCTCGACCCCGGTCAAT
>JBOFBL010000651.1:0-2896 GCA_051645545.1 Casimicrobium sp.
GAGCTTCATCCCAGTTTGCGCCAACGCCGACTTCGGCAACGAGCGGCACTTTTAACGTCGCAACGTCGGTCATTTTTTTGGGTAGCGTTTCTTTGATGTGAGTGAGCTCATCGTTCGGCACTTCGAACACGAGCTCGTCATGCACTTGCATGATGAGCTTTGTCCCGAGTTTCGATTCGGTCAGCCAATGATCGATTGAGATCATCGCGAGTTTGATGATGTCGGCGTTTGAGCCTTGCATCGGGGCATTGATGGCTTGTCGCTCAGCACCCGCTTTGCGTGGGCCGTTGCCACCGTTGATTTCGGGGAGGTACACGCGGCGACCGAAAATCGTTTCAACGTAGCCGTGATCCCGAGCGAACTGCTTTGTCTCGGCCATGAATGCAGCGACGGATGAGTAGCGCGCGAAATACTTGTCGATGAATTGTTGCGCGGCGTTGCGTTCGATACCTAATTGCGAAGCGAGTCCGAACGCACCCATGCCGTAAATCAAACCGAAGTTCACGGCCTTCGTATAGCGACGCTGCTCGGAGGTCACTTCATTTACTGGCACGCCGAAGATTTCGGACGCCGTTGCTTTGTGAATGTCGAGCCCCTTCATAAAAGCGTCGGTGAGCGACGGGTCTTCCGACAGATGCGCCATGATGCGCAATTCGATTTGCGAATAGTCAGCGGAGACGATCACCGAGCCTTTCGGCGCGATGAAGGCTTGCCGAATCGCACGGCCTTGCGGCGTGCGCACGGGAATGTTTTGTAGGTTCGGATCGTTACTCGACAAACGTCCTGTCACCGCCGTGGCTTGTCCGTAATTCGTATGCACGCGGCCGGTGTTCGGGTTCACCATCTTCGGCAGCTTGTCGGTGTACGTGCCTTTGAGTTTGGTGAGTGAGCGATGTTCGAGCAAGAGTTTCGGCAGCGGAAAATCGTCAGCGAGTTCGGTCAATACTTCTTCATCGGTCGAGGGTTGTCCGGTTGCCGTTTTGCGCTTTACCGGAAGACCGAGTTTGCCGAAGAGAATTTCGCCGAGCTGCTTCGGTGAGCCTAAATTGAACGGCTGCCCCGCGAGCTCGTAGGCTTTTCCTTCGAGTGAGTTGATTTGCAGACCAAGCTCATGCGATTGTTTTGCGAGTACCTGCGAATCGATCAATACGCCGCGCCGCTCCATGCGAACGAGCACTTCGCGCGTTGGCAACTCAAACTCTCGATAGATTTTGTCGAGCGCAGGAATTGCCGCGACTTGCGGATAGATCGCCTGATGCAAACGTAGCGTGACATCGGAGTCCTCCGCGCTGTACTCCGTTGCGCGATCAATCGATACTTCGTCGAAACCGATTTGCTTTGCGCCTTTGCCTGCGACGTCTTCGAACTTGATCGTTTTCTCGTCTAAGAAACGCATCGCCATCGAATCCATGTCGTGCGCTTTGTGGCTCTCCAACACGTAATCCGCGAGCAGCGTGTCGTGTTCTACCCCGCGCACTTGAATGCCGTGATTGAGCAGCACGTGTTCATCGTATTTCGCGTTTTGCGCGAGTTTCTTTTTCGATGCGTCTTCGAACCAGGGTTTTAATTTTGCGAGCGTTGCGTCAAGTGGCAATTGCTCGGGCACACCCGCGTAGCGATGCGCGAGCGGGATGTAGACCGCTTCGAAGGGCTCCCATGCAAAGGAGAGGCCGACGATTTTTGCGAGCATCGGCTCGAGCGACGTAGTTTCGGTGTCGAAGCAGGTGAGTTCGGCTCTATGGATGGCAGCGATGACTTCGTCGAGTTCTGCTTCGGTGAGAATGGTTCGGTACTGGCGCGGTTTCTTTTCTTGGATCGTTGCGACCGGTGTGGTTTCAGATGATGGCGGTGCGCTGTCAAGCAGAGACGCTTGCGATGGCCTCGGTATCGAGGTCGGCGCCGTCGCGGTGGAGGCGCGCACCTCATTAAGCATCGACTTAAACTCAAACCGCTCGAACGCCGCGATCAACGCATTCGTATCCGCCTCGCTCATCGAGAGTTTCTCGACCTCGTACGGCAATTCCAAATCGCATTTCACAGTGAGCAGTTGCTTGCCTTTCGGTAACCACTCAAGCGTGTTGCGCAAGTTCTCACCCACGACGCCCGTGAATTTCTCAGCGTTCTCGACGATCGCATCAAGCGTGTTGTATTCGCTCAACCATTTCACCGCAGTTTTCGGGCCAACCTTTGGCACACCAGGCACGTTATCCACGGTGTCGCCGATCAAAGTCAAGTAATCGAGGATCTGCGTCGGTGCGACGCCGAATTTTTCTTTAACGCCTGCGATGTCGAGCGTTTCCATCGACATCGTGTTTTTGAGAATGGTGCGTTCGGTGACGAGCTGCGTGAGGTCTTTGTCACCGGTCGAAATCACACAATCCATGCCGCGCGCTTCCGCATGTTTCGCGAGCGTGCCGATCACATCGTCGGCCTCAACACCCGTTTCCATGATGAGCGGCCAGCCGTGTGCTTTGATGAGTTCATGCAGCGGTGCGATTTGCGGACGCATGTCTTCGGGCATCGGCGAGCGGTTCGCTTTGTATTCGGGATACCAATCGTCGCGGAAGGTTTTGCCCGGTGCGTCGAACACCACTGCGAAGTAATCCGGCTTCTCGTCGTTGACCAATTTGCGCAGCATCGTGATCACGCCGCGAATCGCGCCCGTGGGCTCACCCGCGCGCGTGCGCAAGTCTGGCAGCGCGTGATAGGCGCGATAGAGATATGATGAGCCGTCTACTAAAACGAGCTTTTTGCGGGAATCGGACATGTCAGTGAACTTTGAAAGCACCAAAGCAAAAGTGCAGGCGATCAAGAGCGCCATGCATGAGAGTGATTTAACGCCAGGGCAAGAGGCGTGGCGCGCGCTACAGATTATGTCGGAGTTCACCTACGCGAC
>JBOFBL010000652.1:0-10808 GCA_051645545.1 Casimicrobium sp.
GAGCGGGCAAGTGCTCGAACCGCAAGCCTCACGAATCGCTATTGAGAGCGGCGGCGCTACGCAAGCGCGCACGTTTGTTCACGAACGGCGGGTTACTTCAATCGTTCAATAGGAGAACACACATGCGAGCACTCGCAACAAAGTTTTACAAGGATGTCGCCCGTTTTATTGGTCGCGGCGACTACGTCGAAACCGATTCCGGTCTACTCGTGCATGGTGCGATTAAGGCTAGCGGCTTGTACGTTCACACCGTCAATGGTGAAGACGAGCGCCGCGATCACAATCTTGTTCCGGCGGCGGGCATTCTTCACTTCTTGGAGGTCACGCTACGTAATCAGGCACGCTTCGCGTCATGGTACGTTGCCCCATACTCCGGCGCCGTGACCCCAGCCGCGAACTGGACTGCCGCAAACTTCGCGGCAACGGCGAGCGAAATTACATCAGGTACAGAAGGCTACAGCGAAGCAACGCGTCAGCAATGGGTTGCCGCTGCCGCCGCTGCCGGAAAGATCAGTAATCTTGCCAGCAAAGCAAGCTTCACTATCGTAGCGACAAGCACGATCAACATCAATGGTGCTGGACTGTTAAGTGATCAGGCTAAAGGATCAACTACGGGAGCGCTCATTTCCGCATCGCGTTTTGCCGCGACTCGTGTTGTCAACAATGGCGACACATGGGAGTGCGGCTACGAAATCGAACTTACTGATTTGTAACCGTTGGAAGCGCCGGTAAACGTCGCGATCGAGGGGGATAAAGAGCTTGGTATCTCGTATCTCCCAGAGGCGCGACAGCTTCTTTTTAAGCTTCGCGAACGAGTAAAAGTCGGAGGCATTTCCACTGCGCGCGCGTACATGGATTTGCCACACGGTTACGCCTTCGCCATTGTCGCGATGGGCCTTGAGTCTTTGCAGATCGTCGTATCGCAAGATGCGCGCGCCGACTCTCCTGTACAAATCTCCGATTACCCGGATTTTGTTTCCGGAATCAGCGTCGGCGGCGCGATCGTTAACGAGCGCATGAACGCTTTTATTCCAACAAATGAAACCGCACGTCTCTTCAAGCTTCCACAAGGCGTGCCGACGCCAATAAAAAAATTAGCGATCGATCCTGACAGCGCTGTGTTTCCAAACTCAGCGGATGAGTTCATGCGCTTCTCGCAGAGTGCAGTTGCAAAGCCAACGTTTTACTCCGGCGAAATGAAGCGTGTCGTGCAATTTTTACTTGGATTCGGCAAGCAAACCGAGAAAAGCATTTACGAGTCCGCACTTGTTTCTGGCGAGAAAAACAAGGCGCTATCTTTCTACGAGCAGCGAGTCGCGCAGCGCGGCGTACAGGTCAGTTTTGATTATCGGTTCTACCGAACGCATGGCATCGTGCGCGCGCAAGATGGGAAATTTTGGGTCGTAGAGATTAGTGCGCGCAACGGCATCCTTGCGATGCCGCTATGGTTGCATCCGCACACGCAAACCATGACATTTGCCGCGCGTGTGCAGCAGCTCGATCACGGTGCCGCGCGTGATGCGCTAGAGCGATGGGGCGGCTTTCCGACCGGCGAGAGCTTTCCGCTCTCCGATGATGACATCGAAAGCGGCATTCGTGCTGGAGTGATTCTTCGCATCGCGCCAAAGGAAAGCGTACAACAGTTCTACCAATGCGAGGCATATAGCACCGCAATGGGTTGGGCGTTTAGCGATTCTGGACACGAAGCGCACAACACTTGTTGGCGTTACGGCACGGATAGCATTCAGGTCGGCTTGCATTTTTGCGTAAACCCAACCATCGGCGCATCACAAAAAATCGTAGAGAACGCAAACGCAAAAACACTCAAAGATGTTTTACTGAAACACGGTAAGACGCTCGGCGAAAAGCAGTCGATTCTGTTGAGAAAAATCAACCGACTTTCGCGCGAGCAAATTGCTGAAGTGTCTTTCGAGCAAACCCCCGGCGCGATTATTCGAGCGATTGACGCGATCACCTTAGCGCCTATGGCCAGTAGCGCTGGCGGCATGGCGCTTTGCGGGCAAGGAAAACTATTCGCAACGGCAAAAAAAGGTGGGCCAGAGATTAAGTTTCCAGAGCCAGGATTGGGGCTTGTGGTGACTCACGACATGACCCCGAGCGTTAAGGGTGCGGGCGGCCCCAAAGGGCCGGAATGTGACACCGTTGTGCACGTTTTTTTTGCGGGTCAAGAATTAAAAACGGTGAAGTATTACCGGAGCCTATCGCAGCCAAGCTCGACCCGCAGCAGTAAAGTCGAGGAAGAGTGCATGTATGTTGGTTCGTGGAGTTCGTCCGAAGAGCGTAACGTTTCAATTGCTGTTTCTTTCTACACCAACGATTTCGATGATCGTGGCGAATTTGCCTCGCATTTCAAACGATCGCGCACGGTTGGTGTCGATATCGGCTATCGAGGCATCGCTTACGGGGACTTTATTTCTAATCCGCAGTTTGGCGAGATGAGTCGAACGAAGTCATTCCTTCACACCACAAACGTACACGAGCGTCAAGGTGGAGTGTTCAAGGTTGCTATAGCCGTTCCGTCTGGTTTTCGTGAGGCGTACTACTACGCAAAGTTCGAGTACGCGGAGCGCGAGTCAACCAGCACATTTCAATCAATAAAAGGCCTTGCTGATCCTTACCAGTATTTGTACTGGCGAAACGTATGCGGATTTACCGGCACCTGCAACGGGCAGGGCTGTTGCGAGGCCGCCGGTCGTGGCCAGGCCATTTGGTATCTGCAGGATCATCCACGGGGCTGCGGCAAGGTCACCAAGCGGATGGTTGCCAATGAGATATACACCGAGGCCCCTTGCTCTGACCTCGCCAACGAAGGCTCGTGGGCAAGCGAATGCGATGATGTTGAGGCGATGAGTTATTCGCTTGATGACCCACCTTTACAGAATTCATCAACCGTAAAAAACAATCCATCTTCACTGACTGTAACGCTAATAAGTTCGGCGCAACAGTCGCCGCTTCGAGTCCTTTACGAGGAACGAAGTGGGAATACTGGATGGGATGGCGGCGCGTGGTATCGCAATTCGCCGGAAGAGGTTCCTTCGACTATTTCTGCCACATGTAATTCGCTCGGTCTCGGCGATGCGGTTGTTTGTTCTCCCAACATCAACGAGTCCCCATCGTTTGTTGTTGGAGCGCCTAAATATCAAGTCATGGAAAAAAGTAACACCACTTTTGTAGGAGTTGTAGATGGCCTATAGCTGCGACATCGTGACCAGTTCGACTGTCGTGCGCGGCGCGCTGATCGGGTTCTTTTTGGCTTCGTCTCTTTCGTCTGGGTCGGCAACATTCGACGAGTCCGTACGGCTTTCTTCGACTACAGTCGTTGCGGACACGGCAACGCTCGGCGATTCAGCGATTGAGGGCCATTACCAGATCATTCGAGAGACGGCTGTACTCAACAATCGCGTTGAGCAGACCGCGCTATCGATCAATGATGTCTTCGAGTCGTGTCGTTCGCGTTCGCGGGTCATTGACACTGTCGCGGACATCGCCGCTGATGCCGCCGTACTTGACGATTCCGTAGCGTTGATCGTAGGTGCCGCATTACGAGACAACGCGGCGTTGTTCTCCGATCGCGTTGAGCAAACCGCAACGCTGACAACGTTGGTGAGAGAGCGATTCCGATCAACGGACAAAGCGGTTCAGTTCATCACCGACACGGTTCGCGAGATCGCATCGTTCTCTGATTCCGCGATCTCCGCCGCAACTGCCGTTTCTTTGGTGAGTGAATCGGCAAGCCTTGCAGATCGCGCAATTGAGACGGCAGTGCTTGTTGATGTCGCCCGTGATTCCGCTAGCTTTTCTGGTCGAATCGATCAAGTCGCAGGCACTGTTGATGTCGTCAACGACACCGCAGTGTTGCTCGGTTATGTGGTCGAGCCCTTGCTCGGCGAAGCATGGACGGCAAGCACGGACACCTTCGCGATGAGCCGATACACCGCGTTCCGCTTCAACTCGGTCGCAGTGATTGACGGCAAATTGATTGCGGCTGGAGACGGTGGGCTCTACGAGTTGACCGGTGGACTCGATGGTGCACAACCAATTACCGCGCTGCTCAAGTCCGGACTGAGTGATGCTGGCGATCCGCAGCAGAAGCGCGTCCGCGAAGTCTTCTTTGGGTACGAGGCCGACGCCACGCTTTCCGCAAAAGTGTCCGGAACCGGAACCGGTGACGAGCTTGGATACATGTATCAGCTCCCGGCAAAGACAGCCGATGCCGCAATTGCGAATCGCCTCAAGGTCGGGCGCGGCATGCGATCCCGTTACTGGCGATTCGAGATCAGCAACCCGAGTGGCGAAGACTTCAAGATTTCCGAGATCAGGGCCAACGTCGAGACGTTGAGCAGAAAGGTTTAGATGGCACAGACCGATTACTACACGCGACCGTATGAGTTGGTACGCGGCCAAATCGACGACATGTCGTCTCGCGCCGATAACGCTATTGCGACTGCTAACGAAACGATTTCTCAACTCAAAGATATTGCGTCATTGCCGGAAACAATGCCGCCCCCAGCGCCGCAGCTTGAATTTGACGTGACGGATGCCGGGTCGCCGCAAGCGCCCACCATTTTGAACTTTGGCGACATCGATGATTTCGACGAGCCCGCGATTCAGCAGATCCCGACGACATCTCTGAGCGCGGATGCGATCCCAACGTTTACATCGTCCGTTGGAACAATTACTTTACCGCCTCGGCCTGATGCGATCGACACCACTGGCAAACCAGATCGCCCTGTGCTGTCGGTGATTACTGTGCCGAATGCGCCGACACTCGCGATACCGACGCTCGACGCGTTGCAGCCAATCACAATCCCTGAGTTCACGTTTCCAGAACTGCCGACGTTTGACAGGCAAGCCCCGGCAAACGATCTCGTCGCGCCGTCAACGCTTCTCATCTGGGCGGAGCCGGAATACCTTTCCGATAATCTCGATGCAATTAAGGCGAGAGTCGCCGTGTTGCTTTCGGGCGGAACTGGGTTACCGCTTGCGGTTGAAGCTGCATTGTTTGATCGCGCCCGTGGCCGCGAGGACATGCTGGCGCTCAAAGCGCGACAGGAGGCGTTTGATAGCTTCGCCGCGCGCGGCTTCACGATGCCGCCGGGGATGCTCGCCGCTCAGGTCAATGCGGCGATTGAGGACAACCAACTCAAGGTGGGCGCAATCAACCGCGACATCCTGAACCAAGCCGCGCAGTGGGAGATCGAGAATCTTCGTTTCGCGGTACAGCAGGGAATTGCCCTGGAGTCAACGCTCATCGCGCAGTTCCAAAACATCGCACAGCGCGCATTCGAGGCGGCGCGCTACCGCGTCGAGGCGGAAGTCAACTTGTTCAATGCGCGCGTCGCGCTTTTCAACGCGGAACAAAACGCGTACCAAATCGCAGCGTCAGTCTACAAGACTCGCCTCGAAGGTGCGCTTGCCGAACTCGATGTATTCAAGGCTGAAATTCAAGCGCAGCAAGCCATCGGGCAATTGAACGAGCAAACCGTTCGCGTCTTCATCGCGAAGAACGAAGCGCTGCGGTCGCAAATTGAGGTCTACAAAACATCGATGGAAGGTGCCCGCGTCCAGTCCGAGCTGAACCGAAACGAGATCGAAGCCTACAAAGCTGACATTTCTGCGTACGCGGAAAACATTCAGGCACAAAAAGTTGAATTCGATGCCTATGAATCAGAAGTGCGTGCAATTGCCGCAAAAACAGGCATAATTGATGCTGAAGCCAGAGCATTTGCTGCTACCGTCCAGGCGTACGAATCCGGCTCGAACATCAAGGTCAAGAACCTTCAGGTGCAAATCGAGGCCATGCAAGCCGGGACATCACGCTACGCCGCACGCGCACAAGCTGAACGCGACAAGATCGCGGCTCAAGCGTCAGCCGTTCAAGCTCGCAGTTCCGCGTACTCCGCTGATGTCGGACGCTACTCCGCCGAACTGCAATCCGTGACATCACGTCAGGAATCCCGCTGGCGACAGACCGAAGCGCGGCTTCGCAACAATCTCGCGTACTACGACATTCAGGTCAAGCAGTTCGACCAGAAGCTAGATCGCAGCCTTCGCGAGACTCAAACCAACGTTGAGGCAATCAAAGCCGCTGGACAAATGGCGGCGCAACTCGCTGCGGGCGCAATGTCCGCGATGCACGTCTCCGCGTCTATGTCGGGCTCTGCGGGCGTGTCGTCGTCGGAATCTTTCTCCACCGTATCCAACCTGAGCTAGCGAGGACGCGATGCAGCCTTACACGATTCCCGATTCTATTCAAGAGCAGTTGCGATCGGCACGCGCGGCCGATGCTGGCGCGGTACGTGGCGCAGCGTTAGGCCCGGTGCCTCCTGCGCCGCAAGCGCCAATCGCTGCACCTGCCATTTCCGGCGTAACGCAAGCCACGCCAAAAGTTGGCGCGCTGCGTTCGCTTGCAAACGGTGTCGGACAGGTCTTCAGTAAGGCGGGCGCGGCGGCGGGCGCTGGTATTGGAGGGGCTTTGCAGTCGTTGCAAGACAATGAATCTGGCTATCGTGACCAATTCAACGCAAGCGTTGGCGCGGAATCGCCGATGGCGCAAGTCGGTGCTGATGTTGCGCGCACTCTCGCGAACGTCGGTAACGCAGCAACTTTTGGACTAGCAGGTCGAGTCGGACAAGGCATGTCTTCGGTATTTGCTGGCGAATCGTTTGGCAAAGGCTTCTCACAGTCAAACGATCGCGACGCGTTTTATCAAGCCCGCGAGACGCCAAAACAATCAGCAGTCGAACAGCGCGTGTCGAAAGTCATCGAGTCCAATCCGGCGCTTAGAACTTCGTCAGCGCCGGTTTCCGGGCCGACGGGTTCTGCACTGACTCAACTCGCAAACGCGAAGATCACGCCGACATCAGTTGACGGTATTTCGCGCGTCGACGGCGGTCCGTTCAAGACGCCGATGTTTACCGACAACCCGCAGCGCGCAGCCGCAGAATACGGGTCTAATCTAAGCGTGATCCCGAGTAGCGCTGACGCCGATCGCAAGCTCCTGCAGGGCGCATTTCAGCGCTACATCAATTCGGGCGACCTCGAAGGCGCGCGCCGTACCGCCGTGAGTGCGGACGACATGGCTGCGCTCGGGCTCGCGGAAAAGCAGTTTGTTGATGCGCGTGCGCGCGACGCTGAACAGGCTCCACTTCGCCGGATGATGACCGAACTGTTCGAGAAAGCTTCCAAGGAACCGGCACGTTTCGGACAACCCGCTGGGCGACGCGGTCAGGCCGCGCCCGACGAACGCGCCAACGCGCTTGCATTGCTGCAACAGCTTTCTCCGATGATGACGCAGCCGCAGCAACCGCAGACTAGCCCACTCGCAGCCGTTGCCGCGCAAGCCGCAGCGCGTGGACAGGCGCGCGCGACTGAAGTTGATACCGCAACGAAAGAGCAGACCTTGCAAAGCGGACAGCAGATGAACGCTCTCCGTGCCGCGCTTGCTCGTGAGAAAGACCCCGCGACACGGGCACAGTTGACGGAAACGATTCAAGTCCTCACCGGCAAATACGAGAAGCCGCCAGCAGCACCGAAGCTGATGCCGATCGATGTCGATACCGGGCAAAAAGATGTCATGGGGCAGCCGATCTACAAGAAGGGTTTGGCAAACCCGGAAACTGGCGAGATCGTGTCCGGCGCGAAGCAACAACCCAAGACTAGCCGTGCCGCGCTGGAGCAAGAAGCACAGGCCGCGATTGCAGCAGGAGCCAACAAGGATGCCGTGAACAAGCGTCTCCAAGAGATGCTGAAACAGCAGGGGCTTTGATGGGGGCATTTGATGACCTCCTACCGAAGCCGAAACCGGGCGATACGCCGCCTGGTGCGTTCGGCGATCTCATCCCGAAGGCAACAGTCGGCGGCGCGCTGAAGCAACTCGGTGCGTCCGCAATTGAAAGCACGGGTTCCGTGTTCCAGGGCGGCGGCGAGATTGTTGCCGGGGCATTGAACAAGGTTACGGGCTCGCAAGACTTCCGAGCAGCGAACCCACTGAAAGCGCTCGCGGAATCGTTGCGTGATTCCATGTCGGCGGGCGACAAAGCCGCCGCTGCCGATCAAGCCAGTGGCGATCTTCTCAACCCGAGCTCGTGGAAGATGCCGCAAACTGCTGGCGGCTACGTGCAGTCCGCTGCACAGGGCTTGGGCTCTGTAGTGCCTACGCTTGCAACAGCAGCGCTGACGCGTGGACGCGGCATGACCCCAGCAATGGCGGCGCAAGGCGGTTTGATGACCGGCGGTGCGGCGGCGGGCGATGTGCGCGAAGACTTTTCGAAGCTCTCCGATGAACAGCTCGCAGCGCAGTCGCCCGCTTTCCGCGATGCTTTGGCGCGCGGCGAAAGTGCGGGCGCGGCGCGCGCACGCATTGAAAACGAATCCGCGCAAACCGCTGGCCTTTTGTCCGGTGCTTTGGGCGCGGCTGGCGGTGCGGTCAATGCGCGCTTGATTGATGATCTCATCGCGAAGAAAGGCGTCTCCGCGCTACTTGGCGAACGGCTCGCCGGTCAAGGCGTGACACGTACCGCTGTCGGTGGCGGTGCTGGCATGGTTGGCGAGGGCTTGCAAGAGGTTTCGGAAAAAGTCGGGCAAAACGTCGGGCAGAACGTCGGTATGGGTCGTGATGCCGGAGAAGGTGTCTTCAAAGATACCTTCGGTGATTTCTTCGGCGGTGCGCTTGTTGGCGGTGTTACCGGCGGTGTCGGCGGCGCGCTTTCGAAGCCACCGATCACACCCAACGGAACACAGCTTGATCCCGGCGCGGGCGCGATCTCAAAAGCGGCAACCGTTGCCGTTGAAACCGGAGCCGCGCAGACCCGAGCAGACGAAGCCGCGAACCAGGCCGCAGAGCAGACGCAGAAGCAGGAAGCCGATGCCGCGCAGCAGGCACAAGACGCAGAAGCGAAATCGTTTGCTGGGAAACCGCAGTTCGACGATCCGCAGAAGTGGTTCGAATCGCTCAACGGAGCCGGACAAACCACGCTGATTCAAAAGCTCGAAGGCGAAGAGCGCGCCACCGCGCTTGAGCTGATGACCATTGCGCGGAATCCTGAAGCCTCGGAACCGATTCGAGCCCGCGCCGCTGAGATGCTTTACGGTATCGCGGAGAACATCTCCTTTCCTGGAGTCCGTGCGCCGGTATCGCCGCTCGCTTTGCCGTTTGACCCAAAGGTGGGCAGTAACGAGCGTGGGCGCTCAAACATTGAGAAATGGTCAGCCGCTTCTCCGCCGATGACGCTTGACGAGGCGCAACGTTTCGCGACAGAAGATGCTCCCGCACGCGGGCGCGACGATATGGTGGTCGTGCCGCACGCCAGCGGGCAAGGGTTTACGGTTGTCCCCCAAGCGTGGACTGGGCAGGCCGTAGCGTCCGAAGCCCAAGCATTACAACAACGGGGCGCGGGCGCGTTGCCGTCGCCAGATGCTGCGCGCGACGGAACTATCGTTGTCGATAGCAGCGGTAACGCGCGCCCACAGACCTACGGTGACCTCGATACCACGGCACAACGCGCGATCGCAGAGGCAAAGGGCACGCTGGGCACACAGACCCGTCGCCCCGGCGATCCGGAGCAGCGCGCAGAAGTCATCCGCAACCAAGATCCGGACACCGCGGTTTCCACTGCTGTTAAGCCGCAACCGCTCGAAGGCGAGTACCAATCGGCGCGTCAACTCTTCCCGTTCCGCAATCAGGAACAGGCGCAGAAACGAGCAGAGGCCGCAAGCCAACAGTTCGGGGAGCCGTACGAAGTCACTGCGCACCCCAGCGTTAATGGTGCCTTTGCCATTATTCCAAAGTCTCGCAGTAGCGCGGCAAATGAATCCGTTATTTCAAAGGGCGAAGACGAGTTTAACTTTGGAATTCGTAATACGCCAAATTTCAACGCTAGCCCCAATAAAACGGGGCTCAGTGTAATTAAGTCGCCTGTTGATCGCGCCGCGCAATCCGCTGCGACATCGTTCCTGAACGAACGACCACAACCGACAGAAGCGCAGAAACAAGCCGGGAACTACGCGAAGGGTCACACCAAGATCGCGGGGCTCGACATTAGCATCGAGAACCCGATTGGTTCCGTGCGAAGCGGCAAAGACGAAGACGGCAAGGCGTGGGATACCGTGATGCGGAGCCACTACGGCTACATCCGTCGAACCACTGGGGCCGACACCGATCACGTCGACACCTTCGTCAAAGCCGGGACCAAGCCCGAGTTCAATGGGCCGGTCTTTGTTGTCGATCAGATCAACCCGAAGACTGGCAAGTTCGACGAACACAAAGTGTTGATTGGCTACGGCAACCAAATGGAAGCCGCCGCCGCGTACCGCAACAACTACCAGCGCGGCTGGAAAGGCATGGGGAAGATTACCCCGATGCCAATAGATGAATTCAAGCGGTGGGTGCGCAGCGAAGAAGCGACGAAGCCGCTGGCCTTGGAGGACAAACGCAATGATGATGGCATCAGTGAACGCGGAGTTCCCGCTGTTCGAGGCGACAGCGAATCAAGCGTGCAGAGCGCTACGCAAAACAGGGCAGATGAGCCGAATGGAGCTGCGCAAAGCGGCGTCACTGTGCCACAAGAACGACCCGTGGCCGCAAGAGATGTGGCCGACGGCGCAGCGAATTTGGCTGATGCAACTCAATCGCAAAGTGATGGGGCAAGCGTAGCGAAACCGGAACGCCTCATCGAGTTGCGGAAACGTCTTTCGGTTCTGAAATCGCTGAAGGCATGTCTGGGATGAGCGCGCGCGAACTTCTCTCGTCGATCGAGTCCAGCCTCGCCGACATCTCGGAAAACCTC
>JBOFBL010000653.1:0-1250 GCA_051645545.1 Casimicrobium sp.
GCACTTTGCGTCCGTCGTGCGTTGTGTAATGCATGTCCTCGGCTGCGACGAGCAATCGTGGCGCGGATTTGAATTGCCGATTTGCGGTGAACGGCATCCAGTGCGCCTTCATCGCCTCGGCGGTGATTTCAGCATGCAACTGTTTGGCTTCGGTCATGGCGTTCATCGTGAACCTCGTTGCTTCGACGTGAGACGGTGAGGCTACTCCAATTTGCGAGACGCTGCCAATTCTGTTTCGGCATGATCGCTGTAGAAGGGGCTTGCCCCGACCGCCCCACAAATTGATGAAGACGTTTGCGAAATGGGGTCGCGGCAAGCCGCTCCTACAATAGCTGCGCGCTTGCCTTTCAGTTCCACATGCCTCATGTACCAATTCAAATCCGTCACCTACACCTCAACTAATCCCGGCAAAAAACTCATCGTTCTCGGCGCTGTTCACGGCAGCGAAAAATGCGGCACGGTGGGCATCAATCGCGTGATTGCGGAGTTCGAGTCGGGCGCGCTCGCACTCGCGCGAGGGCAGGTGACGTTTGTTCCGATTACCAATCCGAAAGCCTATGCGCAAAACACACGTAATGGCGATCGCAATTTGAATCGTCGCCTACGTCCCACCGGGCCAACGAGCGGGCCCAAGGAATTCGAAGATCACATCGCGAATTGGCTCTGCCCGCTGCTCGCGCAACATGACGTACTGCTGGATCTGCATTCGTTTCAGGCGCAGGGAAAACCGTTCGTCATGGTCGGCCCTGAGAATAATGCGAACGCACTCGAGCCGTTCAAATTTGCAAGCGAAGAACTCGCACTCGCGAAGCGCTTGGGCGTCGCGCGTGCGGTCGATGGTTGGCTCTCGACCTACGCAACGGGTGTCGAGCGACGTCGCGCGACGCGTCCGGCCGAGATGGATTCCAACGATCTCGATCCGCAATACGGCGTGGGCACCACCGAATACATGCGCTCGGTCGGTGGTTGGTCATTGACGCTTGAATGCGGTCAACACGGCGATCCGAATGCGCCGGAAGTCGCCTATCAAGCGATCCGCAAAACGCTCTCGCATCTGCAACTCATTGAAGGGATCGTCGCGCCCGCGCCGCAATCGATGGAAGGCTTGCGGCTCTACGATGTGATCGACAAAGCAGATGTCGATGATGCTTTTGCAAAGCCGTGGCAAAGCTTCGACGCGATTGCCAAGAACGATTTGATCGGCACCCGCGCGAGCGGCGAAAAAGTGTTCGCGCCGAACGATGGCTGGA
>JBOFBL010000654.1:0-2032 GCA_051645545.1 Casimicrobium sp.
CGACGTGAAGAAACACATCAACGACATTGCAACCAAGTACGTTCAACCCGGCGCGGGCGCGGACTCAGCTGTGATGTTCATTCCCTCGGAAGCCGTATTCGCGGAGATCGTCGGCAATCATCCCGAGATCGTTGCGCAGGCGCAGGCGCTACGTGTGTGGCTCACTTCGCCTACGAATTTGATGGCCGTGCTCCACACCGTGCGCGCAGTGATTCGCGATGCGGAGACGCGCAAACAAGCGCTCGTGATCAAAACGCAGCTTGAAAAGCTTGGTAGCGATTTTGGTCGTTTCCAGGAGCGGATGGATAAGCTTGCTACGCATATTCGTCAAGCAAGCGACGATGTACAAGACGTGCAGATTTCTTCGCGCAAGATTACGAGCGGGTTTGAGCGGATTAAGGCGGTGGAGATTGAATCCGACGCTGAACTCACCACAAACGCAAACCCCTCTCCCTTGAGGGGAGAGGGGTAGGGGGAGGGGACATAAATGTTCTCCTGGCTAAAAACCAAACGCCGCGAACGCGCGCTCGCAACGCACGCGATTCCCGATGAAGATTGGCAGCGTGCATTGCACGAGTTGCCATTTTTAGACCACTACGATCCAACGCTCATCACGCGTTTGCGCGAGCTCGTAACGTTATTTCTCGTCGAGAAAAGCATCACCTCGGGTGCAGAAGATGGCGAACACGTGCTTGAGGTTACGCCGCACATGCGCATCGTGATTGCTATTCAGGCGTGTGTGTTGTTGCTCGGAAAAACAGGGACGGTCGCCGATGTGATCGAGGATTACGCAACGTTCGAAAACGTGATCGTGTATCCCGGTGATTTTCCGCGCACGCAGGATTACGAAGACGAGTTTGGTATCGTGCACAAACTCGATGAGCCCATCGCGGGCGAGAGCTGGGAGCAGGGGCCGGTGCTGCTGTCATGGCCCGCGGTCGAAGCGGGTTACGACGAAACCGGTATGGCGCTTGTTATTCACGAATTCGCACACAAGCTCGATATGTTGAACGGCGAGATCGATGGCGTTCCAGCAATGCCGCGCGAGCAAGTCGATGCATTTCGTGCGGCGCTTGTTGAGGCGTACGAAGATTTCTGTAAACGTGTCGATGCCAATGAGGATACGGTAATTGATCCGTACGCGGCGGAGGCGATTGATGAGTTCTTCGCCGTGTGTTGTGAGGTGTTTTTCGAAGAACCGGAATTGTTGCGCGCTGAATACGCGGCGTTCTACGACGAGCTCGCGCGATACTTCGCGCTAGATCCTGTTGACGGAGTGCTCGCAAGGTAAGATAGCTTCATCAACTGAAGTACATTTTCATTGGGTCAATCACTACATTATATTTATTGTTGATAATAAATAAAAAAATCACTAACGCCCAATTAAATTCGACGATCAGTAGAAAAGTTATAGCGAATATTTTGAAGAAATTTAAGGTATGTCAAAAGTCGTCTTAGTGACCGGCGCTAGCGGAAATTTGGGTCGTGCAGTCGCATCGAAATTTGCGCGCGACGGGGCGCGAGTGATTGGCTTTGATCGAGCGACGCACAGCGATCTCGTGAATGTCGAGCAGCATGTGGTCGATATGCAGGACGAAGCGGCAACGATGGCCGCTGTGTCCGCCGTGTTGCTCGATCATGGACATGTCGATGTCGCGGTGCTCACGGTGGGCGGTTTCGCAATGGGCTCGATTGCGGAAACAACAACTGCGCAGATTGCGGCGCAATACAAACTCAATTTCGAATCGACGTACAACGTAGTGCGGCCGTTGCTCGGGCTCATGCTCACGCAGGGCTCGGGTCGCATTTTCTTGATCGGCGCACGCCCCGCACTTTCAGGCGCGAACGGCAAAGGGATGACTGCGTACTCACTCGCGAAATCGCTCGTATTTCATCTGGCCGAATTGATGAATGAAGAGGCGAGGGCGGCAGGTGCGGATGTCGTCACGAGTGTTATCGTGCCGAGCATCATCGACACGCCGCAAAATCGCAAAGACATGCCAAGCGCGGACTTTTCGAAATGGGTGACGCC
>JBOFBL010000655.1:0-5958 GCA_051645545.1 Casimicrobium sp.
GAGTTTTGTTGAAATCGGAGAGAATTGCTTCTTTGCGAATTCGCCAGTAACAAGTCGAAATGCAGCATGCGCAGACCTTGCGTCATAGCGCGAAGCGCGACGTCCTAGCGCGTTAGCGCGTCGTCTTAGTGCGAAGCACGTCGTCCTGAATTAGAAATGTCTAGACCCAAAAACCTTCCTCGCGACGAAAACGCGCCTTCGAAAACGCAAATCAAAAAGCAGATGCTTGATTTGCAGGAACTCGGCGAGACCTTGACGACGCTTTCCAACGAGCAACTCGATCAACTCGATTTGCCGGAGATCCTGCGTGATGCCTTGGACGAGCTCGCGCGCGTGGGCAAGCATGAAGCTACACGTCGGCACATGCAGTTCATTGGCAAACTTATGCGCAACATTGACCCTGAGCCGATTCGCGCACAGATCGAGCGTTGGGAATCGGGCACGCGCGCGAACAAAGCGATTTTCAAATCCGCCGAGCGCTGGCGCGAACGTATGCTCGCAGAAGAGGGCGCGCTTGGTGAATATTTGGTCGCACAACCAGATGCCGATCGCGTTTTGCTCGCTGAATTGATTGCGAAGGCGCGCAAAGAAGCGGCAGCTGGACAAGCGCCTGCATCGTCGAGAAAATTGTTTCGCGAAATTCATCAGCGGTTGCTGAAACTTCCAACTTCGTGAGCATCACCTGATCTGTCATCCCCGCGAAGGCGGGGACCCAGCCCGGGCGCAGCGCGAAATCATCGAACCGTTGTTGAATGGGCCAAGTTTTCTCGGTCTGGGTCCCCGCCTTCGCGGGGATGACAGGAACCGAAAAATGTTCATAAATCCATAAGTGCTATGCAACACGACCCTATAAAAATCGGCTTGGTCTCTATCTCCGATCGCGCATCGAGCGGTGTCTATGAAGACAAGGGCATTCCGTCATTGCAAGAATGGCTCGCGAGTGCGATACAAAATCCAATTGCTTACGCAACGCGCTTGATCGCCGATGAACGGCCGATCATCGAATCGACGCTCGTCGAATTGGTCGACATCGAACGCTGTGACCTCGTGCTCACCACCGGTGGCACCGGCCCCGCGCGACGCGACGTCACGCCGGAGGCCACCCTCGCGATCGCGCACAAAGAAATGCCTGGCTTTGGCGAGCAGATGCGGCAAATCAGTTTGAACTTCGTGCCGACCGCGATCTTGTCGCGACAAGTGGCGGTGATTCGTTCGAACACACTCATCATCAATTTGCCGGGGCAGCCGAAGAGCATCAAGGAAACGTTAGAAGGTTTGCGCGATGAAAGCGGCGCCAGCAAAGTTCACGGAATTTTCGCTGCGGTTCCGTACTGCATCGATCTCATCGGTGGGCCGTATATCCAGACCAATGACGCAGTGTGCAAAGCGTTTCGACCGAAGAATGCGGTTCGCACAAAAACTTGATTTTTGTATACGAACTTTATGCTCTACCGCCTGACGAATTGGTTTATTCACGTCGAAAAGTATTACTTTCGAGAAAGCACAAAAATTGATTTAACGCCCAATTAAATTGAGCGTTAAAGGCAAGTGCTTAAAACTACAGTTAGGTGTTTTAACGCCGTACTCGATAAGCCGCTACGACGAGCGTCCCGAGTAACACCGCTGCAAAAAAATTGTGCGCCGTCGCCACGAGAATCGGCTGATCGAATAGCACGGTCGAGATGCCGATCAGGATTTGCAACACGAGTGCGATCTTGATCCACATCGCCTGCGGCTTAAGCGACGCGTTCGCACGCATGAGCGAGAGCGCGGCAGCAACGATTGCAATCGTTGCGAAGATCGCACCAATGCGATGCGCCCAGTGAATCGTGCGCAGGGCGTCAGCGCTGAGATATGTCCCATCGGGATTTTTGCCGAGCTCGCGCACGAGCGTGAACGCTTCGCTCCAGGCAAGCGTCGGATTCATCGTGCCGTTACAGCTTGGGAAATCGGCGCACGCGAGCACGGCGTAATTGGTGCTCACCCAGCCCCCGAGAAAAATTTGAGCAAACAGCACCACAATCGCAAACCACACGAGCGTGCGCGTGCGCGAACTCACCTCCACACTCTCGGCTCGCACATCGCCCGCGCGGTCGCGCTCGCGCATCCAAAACCATACGAGTAGCGCGAAGAGAGCCATGCCGCCCAGCAAATGCGTGGTCACCACGATCGGCATCAGTTTTAAAGTGACGGTCCATTTGCCGAAGAGTCCTTGCAAACTCACTGCGATCAACAGCAGCAGCGGCCAACCGATGCCCACCTCCGTGCGCGTCACCGAGAACATCGTGCGCTCCGGCTTCACTTTGGCAACGATCGCGCGAATGAACATCACCAGAATGAGTGCGCCGATAAATGTCGCGACATAGCGATGCAACATCTCGATCCAGGCTTTGCCGTGGCTCACGGGGCCGTGTGTGCCGCCTTGTTCTTTGATGGCTTGATTGATTTCAGTGGCGGCTTGCGTCGGCAAAAACTTTCCGTAGCAGCCTGGCCAATCGGGGCAACCCAGGCCGCTGTCGGTCAAACGCACGAAGGCGCCGAATGCAATCAGATCGAGCGTGATGAACGCCGTGACGGCGACCAGTTTGCTCCAGCGCATTTTGAAACCCATCCACATCGCAACGATCAGCATGACGATCCATACGATTGCATTGACTGCGGAGAGGGAAAACTGCCAGAGGACGGGGTCGGAGGACTGCATAGATTGATTTTAAGGGTAGGGTGCGATCCACAGCGACAAGCTTGTCGCGGCTATCGCACCTCGTGCGGACAAGCGTGAAGCGCATTTCTTCAATCCACGTGTGTGGGTATCGATTTGGGCGCGAAGGGATCGACAAGCTTGTCGTTTTGGAGCGCACTCTACAATCCTACGATGCGTTTGTTCCGCCTCGCCAAAATCATCGGCGTTTTCTATCGTTACGGTCTTGATGAATTCGCGCTTCGCGATTCGCCGAGTCGTCTGTTGCGCTCGCTTGCTTGGGTATTCGGTAAACGTCGCTTTGCCGAGTCGCGCGGCGCGCGCCTGCGCATGGCGCTCGAATCTCTAGGGCCGATCTTCGTGAAGTTTGGGCAAGTGCTCTCGACACGTCCCGATCTGATCCCGCCCGATATCGCCGAAGAGCTTTCACGGCTCCAGGATCGTGTGCCGCCGTTTTCTGCCGACGAAGTGCGGCGTGTCATCGAAGGTGAGTACGGAAAAAAAGTCGAAGACCGCTTTGTCGATTTCGACTGGAATCCGATTGCGAGCGCTTCCGTTGCGCAGGTTCATTTCGCAAAGATTCAGCTTAAGGTGAACGATGCGAATGCGCCCCACGGTTTTATTGTGGACACACGCGATGTTGCGGTGAAAGTGCTGCGGCCAAATATTCGACCGGTGATCGAGAGCGATATCGCGCTGTTGCGCGTGCTCGCCGGTTGGGTCGAGAAATTTTCCGCGGATGGTCGTCGATTGAAGCCGCGTGAAGTCGTGGCTGAATTTGACAACTATCTACACGATGAGCTCGATCTCGTCCGCGAGGCCGCGAACTGTTCGCAATTGCGTCGCAATTTTGATGGCTCGCCTCTACTCTACATGCCCGAGGTTTACTGGGATTGGTGCGAAAAGAGTGTGATGGTGATGGAGCGGCTGTATGCCACACCGGTCAATCACATTGATGCCCTTCGTGCCAAGGGCGTGGACATCAAAAAGCTCGCGCGCGATGGCGTTGAAATTTTCTTCACGCAAGTGTTTCGCGATGGTTTCTTTCACGCCGACATGCATCCTGGCAATATCGCCGTGCGCACCGAAGCGCCGCATGTGGGCCAATACGTCGGCATGGATTTCGGCATTGTCGGCACCTTAACTGACAACGATCGCCGTTATCTCGCGGAGAATTTCCTTGCGTTTTTTCGTCGCGATTACCGTCGCGTTGCGATGGCGCATATTGAATCCGGCTGGGTGCCGAAAGACACGCGACCCGATGAGCTCGAAAACGCGGTGCGCAGCGTGTGTGAACCGATCTTCGCACGACCGCTCGCGGACATTTCGTTTGGCAAAGTACTGATGCGACTCTTTTCCGTATCTCGACGTTTCAATGTTGAGATTCAACCGCAGCTCGTGCTTTTGCAGAAGACACTCCTCAATGTCGAAGGTCTTGGGCGTCAACTCGATCCGTATCTTGATCTCTGGGCGACCGCACAACCGTTTTTAGAAAAATGGATGAAGGACCAAGTAGGGCCGGAGGCCGTGATGAAACGGCTCGTTGAGCAAGCGCCATATTTGTCATCCGCGCTGCCGCAAGTGCCGCGACTTGTTCACCAAGCGCTTGAGCGTTACAACAATCCACCGCCGCCACCTGTACCGCAGATTCGGGTGGGTGGTTGGGTGAGCTTCTGGCTCGCAGTAATTGCCGTTTGTATGGTGGCCATTCTTGCGACGCTGTGGATACCGATTCTTTTGAATTGATGCGATGACACCGCTGTCGCTCGATCAACCTTGGGGGCGCGGCCTTAGCGCGAATCATGTGCACGCGTATGCGGGCGAGGGTGAACTACCGCAACGCACCTTTCTTCCGCGCGGACTTGGTCGCAGCTACGGTGATGTCTGCGTCAATGATAGTGGTGCCCTGCTGCACACCTTTCGCCACGATCGTCTGCTTGAGTTCGACGATGTGCACGGCGTGTTGCGTTGTGAGGCCGGCGCATCGCTTGCCGACATCGCGCAAACGATGGTTGCCAAAGGCTGGTTTCCCGCTGTCGTTCCTGGCACGCGTTTTGTCACTGTGGGCGGTGCGATTGCGAACGATATTCATGGCAAGAATCATCACATCGCAGGTACCTTCGGCCGTAGCGTGAAATCGATGATCGTTCGACGCAGCGATTCCGGCGCACACAACGTTGACGGTAATCATGTGTTGCATCGTGCAACGATTGCAGGCTTGGGTCTCACCGGATTGATCGAAGAGGTAACACTTCATCTCAATCGCGTTCCTGGCCCGGGCATCGCGCAAGAAACCAAATGCTTCGGCGGTGATGGCACGATTGACGATTACCTTGCGCTCGACGAACAAAGCAGCGCATGGACGTACACCGTAGGGTGGATTGATACGCTCGATCGCGGACTGCGCGGTGTGTTCTTTCGCGGCGACCATTGCGAAGGCCCTAAGGCGTGGCTCGCGCCACAACCGGCGAAATTCGCGATGCCGATCGACGCACCGAAATGGGCGCTCGGACGCTTCAGTGCAAAGGCGTTCAATGAACTTTACTATCGTGCGCAAACTATGAACACTGCAAAGCGCGAGACGCTGCCGCTGTGGCAGTTTTTCTTTCCGCTAGATGCCGTCACAGCGTGGAATCGAGCGTACGGAAAACGCGGCTTCGTGCAGTATCAATTCGTGGTGCCCCGTAGTGCGGCGCGCGAAACCGTACCAAAAATTCTCGCGCACCTGCGCGAATCGGATGTCGCAAGCTATCTGGCCGTTATCAAATCATTTGGCGACATCGCATCGCCTGGATTGATGAGCTTTCCGATGCATGGGGTGACTGTAGCGCTCGACGTCCCGGCACCGAACGACCGCGATCGTCGAGCACTTGATCGCGCCGATGCAATGATTGCCGACGTCGGGGGTCGAGTCTACCCCGCGAAAGACGCCCGTATGAGCAACGTCATGTTCAAGCGCTTTTATCCGCAGTGGGAACAACTCGAAGCAGCACGCGACCCGATGATTTCATCGAGTTTTTGGCGGCGAGTGACCGCACCGTCTTGAGAGCGATTCATCGATAAAAAGTCCACGAGACTTTTTATCGATGAATCGGTCAAATTCAAATCGATCCAAGGGTTACAAACGCATGCGGGTTGTGAACTCACCATTGATGTTTTGAGCAGCCAGATTCGTTGCAACGTCATCGTCGTGAGCTTTGCGATCACTTTAAATCCTGAGCGAGCTTTGCGAGCGAGGGATACTCGTGTTCATGTACATG
>JBOFBL010000656.1:0-2511 GCA_051645545.1 Casimicrobium sp.
GCCTCAGTCTGAGTCCACGTTAACGCGCCGATTTCCTCGGGCTTGAAACCGTAGTGATGCGTGAGCTGCGAGAAGATCGCTTCCCAGTCGAGTTCTCCGGAGCTTTTCCCTTCACCACCTCAGCCGCTTTCTCAAACCCCAACCGGATTGACGGGTGAACCATGGCGTAAATGTACTCCCCAAGGTCTAACACCTCAGTTTCAACCCATTGAATCGTTACAGCCGCATCATTGCCGACTCTGCGACGATTCAACACGCGCACCGCGAATTCACTCAGCAACGCGTTAGGATCGGTGCGCATAATGTCAATAAATTCACTGTTTTCGAAATTGTTCAACTCGAGGAATTTAAATTTCCGGGTTGTGCCATCACTACAATTCACGACGAATGTTTCGACGCTTGGCACGCCAAGCAATTCACGAAAGGTTTTCAAGCGTGGTGCATCACTGTTTTGCGTTTCCATTTTTATCTCCCGCAATCTCAAACTCAATCGGTTCGAGCGCAAATTTTCGAAGTCCCACGGGGATCACAATTGAACAAAGCACGGTGTCCTTGTCGCGGTAGTCGCTAATGGTCAATGTTGTTGGTGTTTGCACACCATCAAAAAAACAATGGCCTTTCACGAATACCTTGGTGTCCCCAATTTCAACGCCGAACAAACCCATGAGGTCTTTCCCCCGGTTGCCACGGCGTGCAATGCAGATGTAACGCATTTAAATCCTTTCTCGAGCCACAACAATTAAGCGTGGCTCGAGCTTCGATGCTAGTTTTAATCGTGGACGCCGATGGCGAAGAATTCCGCGCTCTGAATGCTGATCGGAAATTGCCAACTGAACACGTCGCTTACACTACCTGCTGGTACACTCGCGTCCACAATTGCGGACCCGGTGTACCAAGAGCCCTCAGCAGTGCGGAACGCATACCAAATCTCAGCATCAGCGCCGAAAGCGTCACCGGCAGCGCGTAGCTGCGCGACCACTGGGTCGTTGCTTTTCGAGATGGTGCTGACCTGAGCGGTGCGGGTCACACTAGTTTTTGTGCTAACCGTAACTGGCGTGTCATTGTAAAGTGGCACTTCGGATTTTGTAGCCGATGGCGTGAGTGAAATTTCTGTCGGCGTTGGCACTCGATCCGCAGCGGTGAACTGGTACGTGTTGCCGTGGGATGCCAAGCGTTTAGTGGCGTAAAAACGATTAACTGACGCGGGCAGCGGAGCAGTTCCGCCGCTAAACGTCGCATTTGGTAAGGTCATAATTTGTCTCCTTAATAGCCTCTACCGAGTGTTTCCCGGTAGCGTAGAACAGCTTTGTTAAACCCGGTGCGTTGATCCATTTGCACGCTGGGGTACACGAGGATACGCAACCCTCCGAACAAAGACCCGTGTGGGCTTTCGGTGATCACGGCGCTTGCACGCTCGAGATGCGCCACAACCGCCCTTAAAGGCGCTGGGTTGGGGCGTTGCATGGTTTTAACCGTCGGCTGGTACGCGGTCACAGTTACAAGCCTCGTGGTCACTGCTTGGCCCCCATCGCCGTACAGTGGAATGCTGGTGTTTTCATCAGCTTCCACCACGGTGACGAACAACCCATCGGGGACTTTCTCAGGGTAATCGTTGTAAACGCGTTCGCCTTTAACACCGAACACCTCGAGGCTTTTCAACCATCCGTAAACCGTGGTCATCGCAGCACCTCCCGAGTAATCTCCGCTTGAACCTCAGCGTCTTCCATGGTGCGTGACAACCATTGCCGCACACCGCTGTCAGTGCTGCGCTCAAACCCCGGTGCGCCCGGTGGGTCGAACTCGAGATACCAAGCTTGGTCAGGCGCGTCGAATGACCCTACGCCGAACGACGCCAGTGCGATTTCTCGAGCGTCGATGCTGTTGATCAACTCGCCGCTTTGACGCGCTGGGTACTCACCGGGAGCGCTGGACCGATTAGGCAAACTCGAGTATTTCACCCCGCTGCCCGCTTGATCCAAACGATCCACGATGATCAACGCGGCCCGAGTTGCACCGCGCTCAAGTTTAGGTTCGAGGTGCGCGATGATCGCCGCGTTAAACCCAGGGCGCAACGGCATGTTACACCGCTGCTACGCTGATGTTCGCTGCGCTCGAGAAGGCAACTTCGACGTAACCCTCAGCGTTAGCGAATGCGCTAGGCACCCCTAACGTGTACGTCGTGTTCGCAGCTAACGCCACATCAACGTTCTTGAAATTTCCACCCGGGTATTTCGAGGTCGCCTTAAACGTCAACGTGACCGCACCTGCGCCGTTAACGACGAGTAACTGATTCATCCATCGAATCAGCACACCATCAACCGTTAACGGGGTAGGACTCGAGCTGTTCAGCATGGTCAACGCTGGTTGCACCCCTGGGGCTTCAATGATTGTTGCTGGTTGAGCATCTATTTTCTGAGCTGGCATGGAAACTCCTTATCTTGGCCCGATCAACTCGAGCCACCACCATGAAATAACACCACGTTTCAACAACGCGGGGCGAACCAATCTGAA
>JBOFBL010000657.1:0-1281 GCA_051645545.1 Casimicrobium sp.
CCATTGCGCGTTCGATCAGAGTGAGCGCTTCCTCTGCACGTCCTTCAGTGAGCGCGATCACGCCGCTCATGTGAATGACGTCAGGTAGATTGGGGTCGATTGCAAGTGCTTGCGCGTAGAGCGTTTTCGCTGCATCCAGACGTCCGGACTGATGTGCGGCCAAACCGTCGTGCATGATCGTAGCGAGATCCGGTTCGGCCGACGTTTGCGCGACGAGCTTGACCGGCGCGCTTTGTAGCGTCGCGCTCGCGACCGCCGCGTCGTTCGCGACGCCGTGACAGTGTTTGTATCGCTTACCGCTGCCGCACGGGCAGGGATCGTTGCGCGAAACTGGGGGCGTAATGCTCTCGATCATGACTACTACTGTTTGCCGCGCGCGGATCGCAGTGTTTCACAGCGATCCGTTTTCAGTTTCACGCGCGGACGGTGCCGTCCCCCAAAACCACATATTTCTGTGTCGTGAGTCCTTCGAGGCCGACCGGGCCGCGGGCATGTAGTTTATCGGTCGAAATGCCGATTTCGGCACCGAGGCCGTATTCGAAGCCGTCGGCGAATTGCGTGCTGGCGTTGACCATCACGCTCGCGCTATCGACCTCTCGCAAGAAGCGTTGCGCATTCGAATAGTTTTCGGTGACGATCGCATCGGTGTGATGCGAGCCGTAGCGCTCGATATGGTCGATCGCTTCGTCGAGTGACGTGACGATTTTGACGGAGACAATCGGTGCGAGATATTCAGTCGACCAATCCTCTTCGCTTGCAGGTTTAACGTCGAACGCGGCGAGTACGCTTCGCGTTCTTTCGCAACCGCGCATCTCGACATTTTTATCCGCGAATATTTTTGCGATGCGCGGGAGCACGTCGTGCATCCGTGCTTCGTGCACGAGCAAGCTTTCCATTGCCCCGCACACGCCGTAGCGCCGCGTTTTCGCGTTGTCGCATACGCGCACGGCTTTCTCCGCATCGGCTTGCTCATCGATGAACACGTGGCAATTGCCATCGAGATGTTTGATCACGGGCACGCGCGCTTCGGCACTGATGCGCTCGATCAAGCTCTTGCCACCGCGCGGAATAATCACGTCGATGTATTCGGGTCGCGTAATCATCTCGCCGACCGCTTTGCGATCGGTCGTTTCGACGACTTGCACGATGGCCTCATTCAGCTTCACGGCCTTAAGCCCCATGTTGATGCAGGCGGCAATCGCTTGATTCGAGCGCGCTGCCTCCGAGCCGCCGCGAAGCACCGTTGCATTGCCGCTTTTCAAACAAAGCCCCGCCGCATCA
>JBOFBL010000658.1:0-4719 GCA_051645545.1 Casimicrobium sp.
AGATATTCAAACAAGACAAATTCAAGCACGTGCTGGTTCGGCACGAGCAAGCGGCTGTTCACGCGGCGGATGCGTATTCGCGCTCCTCCACGAAGATCGGCGTCGCGCTCGTAACGAGTGGACCGGGCTTGACCAACGCCGTCACAGGCATCGCTACGGCCTACATGGATTCGATTCCGATGGTCATCATCAGCGGTCAGGTGCCAACGCATGCGATTGGGCAAGACGCGTTTCAGGAATGCGATACGGTCGGCATCACGCGCCCCTGCGTGAAACACAACTTCCTGGTGAAGGATGTGAAAGACCTCGCGCTCACGATGAAGAAGGCGTTTTATATCGCGACGACCGGGCGGCCTGGCCCCGTGCTCGTGGACATTCCGAAAGATGTCACGCAACATAGCTGCGCGTTCGAGTATCCGAAAGAGATCTCGATGCGTAGCTACAACCCGAACATCAAGGGGCATAGCGGGCAGATCAAGAAAGCCGTGCAGTTGCTGCTCGACGCGAAGCGGCCGATGATTTATTCAGGCGGTGGCGTGGTGTTGAACGATGCAGCGCCGCAGCTCACGAAACTCGTGCGCATGCTCGGTGCGCCGTGTACGAACACGCTCATGGGCTTGGGCGGTTTCCCTGCAAGCGATCCGCAATTCGTTGGCATGCTCGGCATGCACGGCACGTACGAAGCGAACATGGCGATGCAAGAGTGCGATGTGCTCTTCGCGGTTGGCGCGCGCTTTGACGATCGCGTGATCGGCAATCCGAGTCACTTCTATCGCGAGGGTCGCAAGATCATTCACATCGACATCGATCCATCGTCGATTTCGAAGCGTGTGAAAGTCGATGTGCCGATTGTGGGCTACGTGAAAGACGTGCTCGACGAGATGGTCGCGATGCTGGAGCAGGGTGACAAGCGCCCCGATCCGGCGGCGCTCAAAGCGTGGTGGACGACTGTGAAAGGCTGGCAGAGCAAAAATTGCCTCGCCTTCAAAGCCTCGAAAGACGATGGCAAGATCAAACCGCAAGCCGTCGTGCAAGCGCTGTGGAAGGCCACGGGCGGCGACGCGATCATCACCAGCGATGTCGGTCAACACCAAATGTGGGCCGCGCAGTATTACCCGTTCGATAAACCGCGCAAATGGATCAATTCTGGTGGCCTGGGCACGATGGGCGTCGGCATTCCTTACGCAATGGGCGCGCAACTCGCGAACCCCGACGCAACGGTCGCCTGCATCACGGGCGAGGGCAGCGTGCAAATGTGCATTCAAGAGCTCTCGACCTGCAAGCAGTATCACATCCCGATGAAGATCATCAACCTGAACAACCGCTCGCTCGGCATGGTGCGGCAATGGCAGGAATTTTTCTACGGCAATCGGTACGCCGAGAGCTACATGGATGCATTGCCGGACTTTGTGAAGCTCGCGGAAGCCTACGGACACGTCGGCATGAAAATCGAAAAAGCGGGCGACGTTGAAGGCGCGCTGCGCGAAGCGATCAAACTCAAAGATCGACTCGTGTTCATGGATTTCATTACGGATGAAACCGAGAACGTATTCCCGATGATTCCAGGTGGCAAAGGCTTGTCGGAGATGATTTTGGCGGAGGAATTGTGAGATGAGACATATCCTCTCCATCCTCCTAGAAAACGAACCCGGCGCCCTCTCGCGCGTCGTCGGCTTATTCTCCGCGCGTGGCTACAACATCGATTCGCTTTCCGTTGCAACCACGGAAGACACCACGATGTCGCGCATGACGATCGTCACCAGTGGTAGCGACGACGTGATCGAACAAATCACCAAGCAACTCAACAAGCTGATCGAAGTCGTGAAAGTCGTTGACCTGACGGACGGCAATCACATTGAGCGCGAACTCATGCTCGTTAAAGTCCGCGCCTCCGGCAAAGACCGCGACGAAATGAAACGCATGGCGGACATTTTCCGTGGCCGGATTCTCGACGTGACAGACAAGAGCTACACCATCGAATTAACTGGCGATAGTCATAAACTTGATGCGTTTATCGCCGCGATTGAGCCGGGCGTAATTCTGGAAACGGTGCGTACGGGTGCTTCGGGCATCGGGCGTGGCGAACGAATTTTGAAAATCTAGGAAAGAGAAGAACATGAAGGTTTACTACGACAAAGACACCGACCTCCGCCTCATCAAAGGCAAAAAGGTCGCCATCATCGGCTACGGCTCGCAAGGTCATGCGCATGCGCAGAACTTGAACGACAGTGGCGTGAAAGTCACCGTTGGCGTACGCAAAGGCGGCCCGAGCTGGGACAAAGTGAAGAAGGCGGGCTTGAAGGTCGCCGAAGTTGGCGAAGCGGTCGCTGGCGCCGACGTGGTGATGATGTTGTTGCCGGACGAGCAAATTGCCTCCGTTTACAAGAACGACGTTGAACCGAACATCAAGAAAGGCGCGTCGCTTGCCTTTGCGCACGGTTTTAACGTTCACTACAACCAAGTCGTGCCGCGCGAAGATCTCGACGTGTGGATGGTCGCACCGAAAGCGCCTGGCCACACCGTGCGCAACACGTATACGCAAGGCGGCGGCGTGCCGCACCTAGTCGCGGTGCATCAAGACAAGAGCAAGAAAGCGCGCGATCTAGCGTTGTCTTACGCGGCCGCAAACGGCGGCGGCAAAGCCGGCATCATCGAAACGAACTTCAAAGAAGAGACCGAGACTGATCTCTTCGGCGAACAAGCGGTGCTTTGCGGCGGAGCAGTCGAACTCGTGAAGATGGGTTTCGAAACGCTCACCGAAGCCGGTTACGCGCCGGAGATGGCGTATTTCGAGTGTCTGCACGAATTGAAGCTGATCGTTGATCTCATGTACGAAGGCGGCATCGCCAACATGAACTATTCGATTTCGAACAATGCGGAATTCGGCGAGTACGTCACCGGCCCCGAGGTGATCAACGAGCAATCGCGCGCTGCAATGAAGAACGCACTCAAGCGCATTCAAGACGGCGAATACGCGAAGATGTTCATTCTTGAGGGTCGCACCGGTTATCCATCGATGACTGCGCGTCGTCGCAATATGGCTGAGCATCCGATTGAGGTTGTGGGTGGCAAACTCCGCGCGATGATGCCTTGGATTGCAAAGAACAAGCTCGTTGACAAATCAAGAAACTAACGAGTTTTGAAGCGTTAACGACCATGGGACTTTGCAATCGCGCGGCATCATCCTTTTTCGCAAGCATGCGAAAAAGCGTCGACCTAAAAATGCAAAGCAGTTTGCATTTTTTTTGACGGTCGCCGTGCCGTGGATTGCAAAGAACAAGCTCGTTGACAAATCGAGGAACTAACCTTCGATGTGGGAGCGCGCTTGCACGCGAATCGCGCGGAAGCGCACTCCCACAAGATGATGCAAATTCTTAACGTCTCCCTTGCCGACCGCTCGTACCCGATCAACATCGGCGCGAATCAGCTCGCCTCGCCTGCGACTTACGGGAAGTTCATCGCAGGTAAAACGGTCGCGATCGTCACTAACGCAACCGTCGCTCCACTTTACTTGCAAAAAGTGAAAGCGGCAATCGCATCACTCGGCAAAACAATCGTTGAGATCATTCTGCCCGACGGCGAAGCACACAAAACCGCCGCATCGCTCGATCAAATCTACACTGCAATGCTCGCCGCGAAATGCGATCGCAAAACGACCATCGTTGCGCTCGGCGGCGGCGTGATCGGTGACGTTGCGGGCTACGCTGCGGCGACCTATCAACGCGGTATTCCGTTCATTCAAGTGCCGACAACTTTGCTCTCGCAAGTGGATTCTTCTGTCGGTGGCAAAACAGCGATCAATCATCCGCTCGGTAAGAATATGATTGGCGCGTTTCATCAGCCGGTCGCGGTGATCTCTGACACCGATACGTTGAAAACACTGCCGCCGCGTGAGTACGCGTCCGGGCTCGCGGAAGTCGTGAAACACGCGCTTATCTTCGATGCCGATCATTTCGCCGAACTCGAAGCGAATGTGGATGCGCTGAACGCTCGCGATAGCGACGTGCTCATGCGCGTGATCGCACATTCCTGCGCGATCAAAGCGAATGTTGTGAAGCAAGACGAACGCGAAACGAAAGACATTCGTGCGCTCCTGAATCTAGGTCACACCTTCGGTCATGCCATTGAGACAGAAATGGGCTATGGCGCTTGGTTTCATGGTGAAGCGGTATCTGCTGGATGTTGCATGGCCGCCCAATATTCTCGGGCGATAAACGGTAGTGCCGGGATCGATTGCGAACGTATTGAAAAACTCTTCTCTGCGCTTAATCTCCCGGTGAAACCACCGAAAGTCCCCGCCAAAAATCTTCTCGCTCATATGCAGCGCGACAAGAAAAACGAGGGTGGCACGGTCGCGTTGATTTTGCTTAAACGTATCGGTGAGGCGTATGTCGATCGCAATGTTCCGGAAGCGAAGTTACTCCAGTTTTTAGAAAGCGCAGTCGCGTAGCTCTGCTTGTAGGAGCGGCTCTGCCGCGATCCACTTCACAAAACGCAGCAATCGCGGCAGAGTCGCTCCTACAGATGTTGCGTTCATCGCGAGGTTCCGTTCAGTCGCCGAAAAAGCGTGCAATGTCCTGCGTAGGCGCTATAGTCACGAATAAGTAAGTCCTTCGTGTTTCGAGACAAAGCATGCATTTCCCGCCACTCGGGTTGGGCGAACACCCCAACGAAATTCATCCGCCGTACAAATCCACAATGCTGCGCGGTGCGCGGGAA
>JBOFBL010000659.1:0-4800 GCA_051645545.1 Casimicrobium sp.
AGCGCGCTTGCGCGCGAAAAAGCGGCTCTGTGTGGAACGATTCGCGCGCAAGCGCGCTCCCACATACGCGAGGTCGCGGCAGTGCCGCTCCTACAATACGGGAACCGGGGAGTTTGCGAATCGTGCCGCGTGGCTCGCACGCGATTTGCTCTCATGATGGAGTGTTGTATGCCCGTCTCGGTTTCTCGTTTGTATTCGGCTCCCGTGCGCACTCTTGTGCTCGCACTCGTAGCCGCAGGTGTGCTTAACGCATGCGGCAGTGGTGGTGGCGACACAGCGCCTGCGCCGCCAGTGAGCGTCGCTCCGCCACCTCCAGCCCCGCCGCCGCCTCCACCAGCGTCAAACGCTCCACCCAAGCTCGTCAATTTCACGACCGGTTTATCGTCACCGTGGGGGCTTGCGTTTCTGCCGGATGGCCGCATGATCGTCACCGAGAAGGCGGGCACGATGCGAATCGTGAGTGCGGATGGAAAAACAGTTAGTGCCTCGCTATCTGGCGTTCCGCCCGTCAATGGTGGGGGGCAAGGTGGATTATTGGATATAGCCATTGATCCTGATTTTTCTACCAGTGCCTATATTTATTGGGCGTACAGCGAAGACGCTGCTAGTGATTCCTCGCGGCATGGCACAGCCGTTTATCGTGCGAAATTGCAGGGTAACGCGCTCATCGAAGGTCGCGTGATTTTTCGTATGAACGAATATGTGAATTCAAGCGGTCACTATGGCGCGCGTCTCGCGTTTGCGCCCGACAAATCGCTTTTCGTGACCTTTGGCGATCGCCAATCGTCCGCCGAACGTGACAAAGCGCAAGATATTGCAAAACATCACGGCAAGGTCGTGCGCATCACACGCGATGGCGCGCCGCACGCAAGCCTGAGCGGCAACGCAACCAACGTCGCGAGCGCGATGTGGAGTTATGGCCATCGCAATCCGCAAGGCGCTGCAATTCACCCGACGACCAACGAGCTCTGGGTTAGTGAACACGGCCCGCAGGGTGGCGATGAGATCAACATTGCGCGACCCGGAAAAAATTACGGCTGGCCTGCGATCAGCTACGGTTGCGAATATGGCACGACGCCGAAAGAGACTTGCGTGTGGGCGGGTGGCACATCGCGCGCAGGCATGGAGCAACCGCTAACGTATTGGCGACCAGAGTCAGTCGCGCCATCGAACATCATGTTCTACACCGGCGACAAATTCCCTGCATGGAAGGGCTCGCTCTTCATGGGCGCGATGTCGGGCAATCCTGGCGGGCAGCGTTTGTGGCGCATGACACTTAACGCAACGAACGATGGCATCGTTTCGCGCGAAGAATTGTTCGCATCTGCGAACGAACGCATTCGCGACGTCGATCAAGGGCCGGATGGTTGGATTTATTTGCTGACCGATAGCGGAAAAATCATTCGCGTGGAACGCTAACCGACTGTGGGGGCGCGCTTGCGCGCGAAGAGAACTTAAAGAGCAACTTGAGTTTTCTCGAGCGGCTTTCGCGCGCGATCCCCGCCTGCGCGAGGACGCTCCCATAATCCGGTCAAGGCTTCATCGAGCGTCGAATGTGTTCCAGATGCGCGCGCGCGGTCTCGACGTCCTTGCCATATTCTTCGAGATAACGCCGCCGCTCTTCGCTATCCCATTCGGCCTCGGAGAACGAGGTGAGCGCGTAGCTGCGTGTTACGTGTTGCTTGCCCACTAAGCGTGACATCAATGCACGATCTGGATCGGCATCAGGAATCAACAAGAAGCCATCGATATCCCGAATCGTCAATGGAAACGCAGGCGCTTCGTCGACCATTAGCTTGCCGAAGAGATTGAGTTTCACGTCTTTGGCGCCAGTACTCAATTCATCATTGAAATTGATCAACGCAAACGGCTGCCCTTTCGCATCGTCGACGCGCGCGGTGACGACGTACCGTCCCGCCGTTCGCACGTCGATCGGCAAGTAAAAGTTGAGCGAACCGTTTTCAAGCGCCTCGCGCATTGCGCCGCGCCACACAGCGGGCGGATCGGGCGTGTAGAACACATCGAAGAACAAAAAACCGGTTTGATCTGCGACTTTTACATGCAGTTCAACGCGAATATTGCCGTGGAAATTCGCAAAGCCTTGTTGCGTCGGAGAGAGTCGCGCACTGTAGGTTAAGTCGGTCGCCGTGACGTCGCCGTTCGCGCCGTCATCGTTGAATGGAAATGCAATTGAATTTCGCTTCGACGGTTTGCCGTCTTTCGGTGGATCGTGTGCGATTGAGCGCGTGATGGCGATTGGTTGCGCGACACCGTCGCTATCGAACGCAGCGACGGTGAACAACACGGTTTCCGCGCCCTGCGCGTAGATGCGCTCTTGCGACGTGCGCAACCGAATGTTCTGCGATGGCTTTTGCCCAGGATTTTTGAGTTTCTGATCTTCAACGACTGGCGCATTCGGGTACATCTGATCGGTGTGTTCACGCGCGGGGCGCGAATCGAACGGATAAACCGTTTGCTTGCGGTAGTTGTTGTAAATGTCACTTGTTCGATCGAAGCGCTCTTGCGCAACGGCGAGCTGTGCGCGCGGATCGTTGTTCATGGCGTTGATCGTATTGACGGAGAGAGCGCGCGCTGGTGCGCCGGACGATGCACCGGGCGCGCGCGGCGCAATTGCAAAACCCGCGCCCACGTCGCGCGCATTTGCACTCGCAAGCGCGTTTGCACGCGATGCGGCATCGCGACCATCGATCCAGTCGCTCACCGTATCGGCAAGCGCACGCCAACCGCCGCCTGCTTGCACAGCAAGCAGCACGGCGACGACGGCAATCGCAATGTCTATGCCGCGTTTCATCGAATGATGTGGTGGCGTTTACTGTGCGTTGGTTACCATGTCCGCGACCGCACGCGAGATGATGCCCGCCCAGTTGCCGCTCGCATAATGGTTGTACGACTCGTTGTTATCGCGGAATTTCACGTTGTGGTTAGTCCACTTCGCTTTGCCGTTTTCGGTGTTCGCAGTACCCGTGGTCAAGTCGTTACAGAACCAGTTGCCTGGATTGCAAAACCCTGCGCCGCTCGAACCCGAAACGCCACCCGACGAGTGGTACGCGATCGCCTCGTCATCTTGCCCCGGAAGCAACGCAGAATAAAGCGTGCCTTTGGCGCCAGCAAACATGTAGAACGTTTTGCCGCGCGTTTGATTGTGATCGTAGAGCGCGCGCGCGTTCGCAGTTTTCAAGTCGGTGACGAGCGGTTCGGAGAGCGCCCAGTCGCCTGCGTTGGCAAGCTCGGAGCCACCGGCCGCACCACCCGCGACATCGACAAACTTGATGTTCCATCCGGTTTGCGTGCCCGCCCCAGACGCACTACACACGCCTGAAGAATTGGGCGACGCGTTGGTGATCGTACGCGTTGAACCGCCGTAGAGTGCGAGCGAATAACCGATTTGCAAATTGCCTGCGCTGTGGGCTGCGACGTAGCACCAGTTGTTGCCAGTGCAATAACAGTCAAGTGCGTTGCGCACGATGCCGTTTTGGTTGGAAATCGAGTTGTAGCCGTCCCAGTTCACGGCCTTCTTATTTACACCGGCAGCAGTGGACGCAGGCCCCCAGTAGCTGAAATCGCTGTAGTTGCCGATTTGTCCACCACCCGTTCGCCCGTTGATCCAGAGCGAATAGTTAGTGGCGATCGCAACCGTTGCCGTCGCAATAGCGACCGCACCGACAGCGACAATCATTTTGACTTTCTTTCCCGAGGCGCTCGAAGTTTTCGAGCGTAGAAACGACCACTGCATCACATCCTCCTTATACGATTTACGATGGATGCACGCCGACTTCGCGTGCAAGTAATCGGTGGAAAGAAATGATGAGCTGCGGCGCAATCAAGCGATTGCGCGCGTCTTGACGTTTCCTCCCCCAAACTGCTGAGCGCGTTTTTAGGCGTTTGTTTTCGCGAAGTCAATGTGCGAACGCACATCGGTGAATTACGGTACTCAAAAAGAAATAGGCTCGCGATTGCGAGCCTATCCGTTGTTGGAGTTGATTAGAAGAGCATCGTCGTGTAGGCGCAGAAGACCACGCCTTCCGGTGACCAGCCTTGCGCAGTCATCGCGTTGTAATCGGTCAAATTGTTGGTGTAGCGATGGTTGCGTTGCGAGACATCGGCCGTGTTGTGGAAGCTGCGATAGATTTTTACCGGCGACCATGTTGGGCAGGTACCAGAGGCGTCGGGCTTGACGGTGCCGAGTGCAATGCCTTCGTCGATGAGGCCGGTGTTGGGAAGTGAGACGATCCAATCTCTCTCATTCTTCTCAACCATTACGTGACTGTTCGGTCCCGGTGCGGGTGCGTAGAAACGATAAACGTCCGAGACATTGCCGTAGCGCTGCTTCGACGGAAGATAGAACCGCTTTCCAGTGCGTGTGTACACGGTTGGATGACTGTCGAGAAGTGCTTTTTCTTCGTCATTTCCGGTAATGAAATACTTATTGATCGAAGGTACGTTGTACTCGACGACTTGGGTTAGGTAATGGTCGGTATCTCCGCGCAATACGAAACCGATGTCGGGTATGGCGCTTGCCGGGGCACCACCATCATGATCGGTGGTCGATGTGTCGCTACACGGCGCGGCTGCTTCGAGAAACGAGAGTTGACTTGGTCCTGTGACGTCTTCGTGCGATATCGCTAAGTTGTAAGCGCTGCCGAGGTAGGAGTTGGCGAAGTATGAGGTCACGTCGAGCGCGGTTCCGGCAGTGAGATTGACTGATTTGATTTCGGACTTCGTGACGATATGACCGCTACGATTGGTATCGCGAACAACAAGTCGGAAAGAGTATGTACC
>JBOFBL010000660.1:0-1410 GCA_051645545.1 Casimicrobium sp.
CGCCAATCACGCTATCAAGCCAATCGCGATCAAGCATTTCGAAGTGACGCAGAAAGCGCCACATCAGATTGCATGCCACGGCGCCGATATCGAGCTCCCAGTGTTGGCCGCATTCGACGAGTAATGCGCTCTTCGGCGAAGCGGGATCACCGAATTCGTTGTAGTCGCGCAATCGTTTGCCCGCAGCATGCCCCGAATCGATCAAAATGTTTGCAGGCGCACCGATCGCACGCGCCAGCGCAAGCCCTTTTTCCGTATTGCCTGCGAGCGCAATCGGCGGTGCGGGCTCGAGCATCGAATGGATGTCGAGAAGATGATCCACGGTGTCGTAAAACGGTCGCAACGCTCGGGCGCGAACGAGCTCGCGCGAGCTGCGTTCGCCATCGAGCGTCGCCGGATCCCATAGGCGATTGAAATCTTCGTCGAGTGCGCGCGAATCGAAAGGTTTGCGTCCATCGAATGACAGGTAGGCTTCTACGTTGGCAAACACCATCGAGATACTGCCGTGTTGCAATCGCATACCGCTATGCAGCGCATTGAGCAATGCGTTGACCGCGATCGCGCCACACACCTCGTTACCATGCACGAGAGAATTGATACACACATGCGGACCCGGCTCCGCGCTACGTGCCGTCCACACATACGGAATCTCGGTATTGCTCTCCTCCCATCGCTCGATGCGAGGAAACGGAACGTCAATCGGAAAATCGCGCATAAACACTCGATGACTCGTTGCAGAAGAACGGCTATTCTTCCACGCGAAATAGATTTGAGGACAAAGCGATGAGTACGCACTTCATTAACAACCAGCGCATCGCCGGTTCTAACGGCGAGACGATTCCCGTGCTCGATCCGAGCGACGGACAAGTCTTCGCGCAACTCGCGCGCGGCAATTCGGAGGACATTCGTCGTGCGGTGAAAGCGGCGCGGACTGCGGCCGATGGCGGCGCGTGGAGCGCGCTTGCACCTGTCGAGCGGGGGCGCCTGCTGCGCAAGTTGTCGGATGCGATCGTAGCGCATCACGACGAACTCGCCACACTTGAAATGCGCGATTGCGGCAAACCGATGAAACAAGCGAAGGCGGACGCCACCGCCTGCGCGCGCTATTTTGAGTTCTATTCCGGCGCATGCGATAAATTGCACGGCGAGACGATTCCGTACACACCCGGATTTGCCGTGATGTCGATCTACGAACCACACGGCGTGACCGGACACATCATTCCGTGGAATTACCCGATGCAGATCTTCGGGCGCAGCGTCGGTGGCGCGCTCGCGGCGGGAAATGCGTGCGTGGTGAAACCTGCGGAGGATGCGTGCTTATCACTGCTTCGCATCGCCGAGCTTGCTGCAGACGTTGGTTTTCCCGATGGCGCATTGAACATCGTCACCGGTTATGGTCACGAAGCCGGT
>JBOFBL010000661.1:0-9234 GCA_051645545.1 Casimicrobium sp.
GATGGCGCTGCTCGAACTCCAGGTTCTCTTCCAACCCTGGCAGCGCGAAAAGGCGCAGGGCTTCTCGGTGCACAACGCTCGACTCGCTGTGCATGTATGGCATGTAGGCAAACTTCCGCTGCGTGACCGATAGCTCTACGTCGCGGCCGCTCCTGATGAGTTCTTGCGCGAGCGCAAGGGCGAGAGTATCCTGCGTGAACGCGCGTGGAGTATTGCGAAACACATTGCGTGAGAACTGATCGAGCACGATGATTTCTGCCAATCGGCCTTCGGGTGTTTCGCGCCATGCAAAAAGCTCGCAACGCGACGCGGAGTCGAGGAGTGTGCCGAAGCGATCAGCGATCAATGTGTCGAGCGCTACGTCTTTCGCGAAATGCTGTTTCGGTTTGAGTTCGGTGAACCAGAAGTTGAGGACGGTTTGTGGAGTCATGATTTTCTCGACGGGGAGCGAGCTTTACGCGGCGGCGTGTGTGGAGCGCTACGCGTCGCTGGCTTTGCGGTCGCCGTGCTCATCGCTTCATCAAACCACGGATCGTTTTCTTTGCCGCCGAACGACTCGACGAGGAAATCGAGGAACGCTCGCGTGCGCGCGGGGATGTACTTGCGCGAGGGCATTGCGGCGTAAATGTGCAGCGTAACAATGCGCCAATCGGGCAGCACGATTTCAATATCACCCCGCACGAGCGCATCGTGCGAATTGAAGGTCGCAAGCGCACCGATACCCATGCCATGCAGCGCTGCCTGATGCAGCATGTCGAAATGTGACGTAGCCAACGCCATCGATGGTGGTGGCGTTAGGTACGGTTTCGCTTTGCTCTTCGGATCACGGGGCGTAAATAGCGTCTCGCTGCGGCTTTGCGGCGTAAACGGCAAGAGCATCTCGTGTTGACCCAGTTCGCTCGGATGATTGGGGCGCCCTCGTTTATCGAGATAGCCTTTGCTCGCAACCAGAGTCACTTCGCTTTGCGCGAGTATGCGCGCTACGAATGAGCCGCTCGCGATTGGTTTGATCAGAGAAAGTATTGAAACGTCGTGACCGTCATCGACCGTCGTCACCGTGTTTTCAACCGTTAGTTCGATAATCAGTTTCGGATAACGCTCGCGAAAACGCGGCAAATGTTTTGCAAGCTGATGCGTCGCGAAACCAGGGGAGCAAAGCACGCGAATCGTGCCTTCCGGTTCTGCCATCTCGAGCGTTGCCACCGTTTGCGCTTCTTCAACGTCGACCAAAATGCGTTGCACATGTTCGAGATAGCGCTCGCCCGCCTGCGTGAGCGTGACACTCCTCGTGGTGCGATTCAAGAGTCGCACTTTCAAGTGCTCCTCAAGATCGGCAATGAGCCGCGTCATCACGGCGGGCACGAGATCAAACGCGTCAGCCGCTTTGGTAAAGCTGCCGAGTTCGACGACTTTGGCGAAAGCGCGCATGGCGCGAAGCTGATCCATCTGCGAAGGCTTAGGGCAAAACAGAGCAATGCAAGGCTCTAATTATTGCTCATTTGTGAATAAACAATTGAGCATATCGCCATTTATTTGCGATTCGGCAATACCTAACATTCATTCCATCGACTTGAGCCTAGCAATTTGTCTTCGAGTCGGGAACGCAGCAAACAAAGCGCGCCCGACTCGAAGACAAATCGCGGGACTCAAGTCGAAGAGCGGCAAAAGCCGCCAAACACTGACTTAATCAACCTTCTCCTCTAGGAAACCTAATCATGAATACGAAATCAATCGTGATCGCCACCCTTCTTGTTGCCGCTAGCAGCGTTGCCTTCGCCGCCGACGTGACGCCCGCCGCACCCGCCGCGGCACCGAAAACTGAAACCGTTCAAGTTGCACAAGCTAACACTGGTGCACGCAGTAAGACTGGCAGTGCACGTACCAGCGCTGCTACAGGTGAACGCTGTGCGAACGCTTACAACGAAGCGTCGTCGATGATCGTTTGCACGACGAACGACGGTCGCACTCGCGCGCAAGTGCGCGAAGAAACCCGCGCATGGCTCAATTCGCCCGAAGGTAAAGCTTCGCGCGCGATGTACGTGGGCGGTGCGCAATAAGGTATTCGCGCTGATACCGCTCTAATGTGGGCGGTAGAAAACACAAAGACGCGCCTCGGCGCGTTTTTGTGTTTCGTCAGGCTTCGCGCGCGTAACGATCGATGCCTGCATTAGCGGGCAATGAACTTAATCACCGTAGAGGCCGCAAGAAAACAACTTTCTTTGCTGATCGGGGTAAAACAAAAACAAAGCCACGCTCTCGACTGCAGGATCCTCACCTTCTCAGGGATAACAGGAGACTGAGTCATCTTGAATTTGCGGGAAGCCAAGTTCTACAAACTTCGCCTAGACTTCCTCATGTGAGCTCAACGATTTCGTCTTCTGAACCTGCCACCCAAGCCATCGCACTTTTCGGCGGCACCTTCGATCCCGTGCATTGGGGGCATCTGCGCGTCGCGCGGGATACGGCGACGGCGCTCCAGTTGCCTGAAGCGCGGCTCATTCCGGCGCAACAAAATGTGCTGCGCGATCGGCCGGGGGCGAGTGCGGCGGATCGCTTGGCGATGTTGCAGCTCGCGGTACAGGACGTGCCCGGGCTCACCGTCGACGATTGCGAGCTCACGCGTGCGAGTGCAAGTTACACGATCACGACGCTAGAGGCCTTTCGCGCGGCGCATCCCACGCGACCGCTTATCTGGTTGATCGGCGTCGACGCGTTTTTGCGGATTCAATCGTGGCATCGGACGAATGAGCTCTTCGATTTCGCGCACTTTGTGGTGTTGAACCGACCGGGTTTTCCGACCGCGAATGTTTTTTCATCCGCGATGAGCGCGGTGTGGCAGGGGCGGGCGACGACGGATGCGACTCGCCTTACGCGCGAGACGCATGGTTGCATTTATTTGCATACGGTGGCGCCGCAAGCGGTGTCCGCGACCGAAATTCGCAACATGATTCGTGCGGGTTCGTCGGATGCGGCGCTATTGCCGTTGCTTCCGGCGGCAGTGCTGTCCTATATTCGCGAACACAGGCTTTATCTCGACTGAGCAAAAAGGAAGCATTTGCGCCTCAACAAAATTCAACAGGCCGCCGTTACGGCGCTCGAAGACATCAAAGCGACCGACATCGTGGTGCTCGACACGCGCACGCTGACCTCGCTCTACGACGCGATCATTATCGCGACGGCCGAGAGCGCGCGACAGACTAAGGCTCTCGCGCGCAACGTGCAGGACAAGGTGCGCGCGGCGGGCGGCTATGTGCGCGCAATCGAGGGCGAAGAAAGCGGCGAATGGGTGCTTGTGGATTGCGGAGAGCTGGTTGCGCATGTCATGTTGCCTGCGACGCGCTCGCTCTACAACCTCGAAGAGCTTTGGACGCCAGCGCCCACATCTAAGGGGGCGAAGACGGCAAAATCGCCCGTGAAGAGTTCGCCTAAAACTGCGCCAATCGCCCAAACTAGTCGGGCGAAAACGGTTGATGCTGTAATCGATCCAGCGCCTATTGCAAAGGCAAAGCCAGCAAGTAAATCGATATCGAGCGCCACGGCATCGAAAAAGAAACCGGCAAGCAAGACACCCGCAGCGAAGAAGCCCGTTGCGAAAAAGCCGGCGGCCAAGAAACCCGTTTCGAAAACACCGTCGAGCAAGCGCCCAGCTGCCAAAAAGCCAGCTGCCAAAAAGCCAGCGGCGAAGAAGCCCGTCGCAAGAAAACCTGCTGCGAAAAAACCCGCAGCAAAGAAACCGGCAGCCAAGCGCCCCGCAACCAAAAAGCCCGCGACCAAGAAGCGAGCCTGAATCGGCGTTCGTTAACGCATGCGACTGAAACTCATCGCCTTGGGTCACAACCAACCGCGCTGGGTGGTCGAGGGCACCGAGGAATACAGCAAGCGCTTTCCGCCCGAATGGGCGTTCGAGCTGATTGAGCTCAAGCCCGAGAAGCGCACCCCGAGTAAATCGACTGAGACTGTGCTCGCCGACGAGGCGCTTCGCATTCGCTCGCATGTCCCGCGGCAATCGCTCTTGATCGCCCTCGACGAACGCGGCGAACAGGCAACAACGCGCGTGCTCGCCGAACACTTGCAAGCGTGGGCACGCGAGGCGCCGAGCGCGACCTTCCTGATCGGCAGCGCCGACGGGCTTGATGCGACGCTAAAAAATAGTGCACAACATCGCCTTGCGCTGTCAAAATTGACGCTTCCGCACGGTATGGCGCGTGTTTTGCTCATCGAGCAGCTCTATCGTGCGGTAAGCTTGACGATGGGACATCCGTATCACCGCGACTAAATCGGCGGCGAATGACGAACTAAGACATGAACGAAATTTATTTGGCATCAAAGAGCCCGCGACGGCTCGAACTTCTGCAACAAATGGGCGTTGCCTGCAAAATGATTTTGCTGCGCGAAGAGGGCGGTCGCATGCGCGACATCGACGAAGATCCGCTGCCGTCTGAAAACCCGTTCGTGTACGTCGAGCGCATGGCGAAGATGAAAGCCGATATCGGTGTGCTGCGCGCGAAGCAACGTGCGCTGCCGCCGATGCCGCTGATCGGCGCAGACACGACCGTGGTGTTCAACGGCGCGATTCTCGGTAAGCCGAAAAACGCGGAAGACGCGGTGCGCATGCTCAAAATGCTCTCTGGCACAACGCATGAGGTCCTCACCGCGGTTGCCGTAACCAACGGCAACCGCATGCTCTTCGACACCTCGGTCACCCGCGTTCGCTTTCGCGATATCACCGAAACGGAAATCAAGAATTACATTGCGAGCGGCGAACCCACCGGAAAAGCCGGCTCCTATGCGATTCAGGGCGCCGGTGCGGTTTTCGTTGAACGCATTGAAGGTTCTTACTCGGGCGTGATGGGTCTGCCAATTTACGAAACCGCGATTTTGTTATCGCGGTTTGGTGTACAAGTGATTTAACCGTCGCCAACAAGTGCTTAGTGATTTCGCCCGAACATCGGGCGAACGCAATAAACATTTAAGAAACGAGGTCAGCGATGACCGAAGAAATACTGATCAATGTGACGCCACAAGAGACCCGTGTTGCGGTGCTCGACCATGGCGTGATCGAAGAGTTGCATATCGAGCGCGCAAGCCACCGTGGCTTGGTGGGCAATGTCTATCTCGGACGCGTCGCGCGCGTGTTGCCTGGCATGCAATCGGCGTTCGTAGAAATCGGGCTTGATCGTGCGGCGTTTTTACACGTCGCCGATATCTGGGAGTACAAAAACTCCCAGCACTCTACGGACGAATTTGGCAAGAACGTGCCTAAACCCATCGAAAGCCTGCTGCACGAAGGCCAGGCGATCATGGTGCAAGTCATCAAAGATCCGATCGGCACCAAAGGCGCACGGCTATCAACGCAAATCTCGCTCGCGGGCCGATTACTCGTGCATCTGCCGCAAGACTCGCACATCGGCATTTCGCAGCGCATCGAAGACGAAGCCGAGCGCGCGCTACTTAAAGATTCGCTGACCAAACTGTTTCCGCCCGACGTACCGCACGGCGGCTTCATTATTCGTACGCTCGCTGAGAAAGCCAGCGAACGCGAGCTCGCGCGCGACGTCGATTACTTGACGAAGCTTTGGTCTGAAGTGCAAGCGCGAAGCAAAACCGTTAAATCGGGCACGCTCTTACATCAGGATTTGTCGCTCGCCGAGCGCGTGTTGCGCGATTTTGCGAATGAAGAAACGCAGCGTGTTATCGTCGATTCCGAAGACGTGCAAAAAGCGCTCTTGGATTTCGCGACGCGCTATTCGCCCGCGCTCGCCGAGCGCGTGCAACTGCATCAAGGTGCGCGACCGCTCTTCGACATGTACGGCGCTGAGCAAGAAATCGAACGGGCGCTGCATCGTCGCGTCGATCTGAAAAGCGGCGGCTATCTCATCTTCGATCAAACCGAAGCGCTCACTACCATCGACGTAAACACCGGCGGTTTTGTCGGCGGTCGTTCGTTCGACGAAACGATTTTCAAAACGAACTTAGAGGCCGCGCAGTCGATTGCGCGGCAACTGCGTTTGCGAAATCTGGGCGGCATCATCATCATCGATTTCATCGACATGGATCTTGCTGAACATCGCGACGCTGTGCTCGATGCGCTCAAGACAGCGATTGCAAGTGATCGCACGCGCCTCACAGTCAATGGCTTCACGCATCTGGGCTTGGTCGAGATGACACGAAAGCGCACCCGCGAATCGCTCGCGCATGTGCTCTGCGAATCGTGTCCAACTTGCCAAGGCCGCGGTGAAATCAAAACTGCGCAAACGATGTGCTACGAAATTCTTCGCGAACTCATGCGCGAAGCAAAGCAATTCAATCCGAAAGAGATGCGCATTCTCGCGGCACCTTCGGTAATCGATCTCTTCCTGGAAGACGAGTCGGCCACGCTTGCGCAGGTGTCGCAGGACATTGAGCGTCCTGTATCGCTACAAGCCGAGCCGGGGTATTCGCAAGAGCAATACGATATCGTTTTGTTGTAGTTCTTATGTCGTCTTTGCAACAAGCGCTCGCACTGCATCGTGCGGGACAAGCAGCCGCCGCATTAAGCCATTACACGCAAGCGTTGATCGATGCGCCTGACGATCTCGCGGCGCTCTACTACGGCGGCGTTGCCGCATGGAGCTCAGGCGACTATGAACTTGCGCTGCAACGTCTGGATCGCGTTGTTGCGCTGGCGCCGCAACCCAATGCCGATGTGCACTATCACCGGGCGCTCGTGCATGCGAATTTGGGGGCTCGCGAAAGCGCAGTAAACGATTATCGGCGCGCTATCGAACTCAAGCCGAATTTCGCACCCGCACTCAACAATTTAGCAGAGCTGCTTCGCGCGCAGCGCGGCTTCGCGGAGGCCGAATTACTGTTTCGTCGAGCGCTTGTAATCGAACCGACGTTTCATGATGCTCGCTTCAATCGCGGACTCAACGCGCATCAGGCAGGCGATTTGCCGCTTGCGAAAGCGGAACTCTCACTGTGCGTTAAGCAGGATCCCGATAATCTTCGTGCGCGCGCAACGCTTATTGCGGTCCTGATCGATCTCACCGCGCAATCGGAGGCGCTCGCGCTCGCGCGTGCGAGCGCGAAGCGCTACCCCGCTTCGAGCGAACTGTGGAATGCCCTGGCGGAGGCAGAACACGCGGCTGGCAATATCGATGCAGCGCGAAGCGCCTTTGCGTCGGGGCTCGCGCTCGATTCGTCGAACAAAACACTGGCATTGAACGCGGCATTTCTAGAGCACGAAAACGCGAATACCGAACGTGCGCGAGAAATCTACGCACACGCACGCACGCAAAACGCGTCATCCGGCATCGACTTTCGGCTCGCGACCCTGTTGCCGACGATTGCCGAATCGGAAATGCAGATTGATGCTGCGCGTACAGAGTTTCTGCATGCGGTCGATTCGCTGCGCGAGCGTGGCGCAACGCTCGACGATCCGCTCAACGAATTTGGCGATACGCCCTTTTATTTGTCGTATCACGGTCGCGACGATGATCGCGTGTTACTCGGCGCGCTTTCGCGCGCGCTACGCGCGGCGGCACCGGTGCTTGACTTTTGCGCCGACCATGTCGACCGAAAGCGACGCGCTGGCAAATGGCGTGTCGGTTTTCTTTCGCATTTTTTATTCGATCAGAGTGTCGGCCGATCGATGCATGCTTTTATCGGTGGGCTCCCGCGCGATCGGTTCGACGTGCACGTGCTTCGCGCATCACCATTCTTTGACGATTCGCTCGCGAAACGAATGGACGTAGACGCGACGGCGCATCGCCTGCCTGCCGATCTCGTTGCTGCGCAGCGCGCGGTCGCCGCAATTGAGCTCGATGCGTTGATCTTCCCCGAAATCGGAATGGATGCATTGACGTATTACCTCGCGCAAGCGCGGCTCGCGCGCATTCAATGGACGACATTTGGTCATCCGTGCACGAGCGGGCTCGATACGATTAATTCGTACTTGAGTTTCGCGGCGCTTGAGCCTAAAAACAACGAGCGCTTCTATCGCGAATCGCTGATTCGCTTGCCCGAAGGCGCGATTTATCCCGACTATCCGAGCGTTGCGCTGCCTTCGCGACTGCGTTCGCGCGAAGAGCTCGGCCTCGGCACGAGCGATTCGTTACTGATCTGCCCGCAATCGCTGTTTAAACTGATGCCGCAGTTTGATCGTATCATCGCGAATGTATTGGATCGTTTGCCCAACGTACGACTATTGATTCCCGCATCGAAAATGCCGGGGCAAACCGCTGCAATTCAAAAACGCTTTGCGACGTCGCTTGGCGTACACGCCGGTCGCATCGAGTACTTTCCGTTTCGTTCGCGCACCGCGTTCGTGGAACTCGTTGCTGCATGCGACGTGTTACTCGATCCCTCGCCGGTCGGTGGCGGCATCACGACGTGGGATGCACTCGCCACTGGCACGCCGATTGTCACCATGCCGGGTGATCTAATGCGCTCTAGATTTGCATTCTCCGCACTGAAAGCGGCGAACATCGAGGAGACGATTGCATCGAATGAGGCCGCTTATGTCGACACGGTGGAAATGCTGGTCAAGAACGTCGATTTACAGTCCGACGTGCGGCGACGGCTTGCGAACGCCGCGCCCGAGATTTATCGCGATCGACGCGCGGTGCCGCACTTTGTCGATGCGATTGAGCACGCGCTTAACGTTGCGCACGCGAACTAACTTTTTTCAGCGTCACGACAATCATGGGTAACGTTCTCAGTCTCGCGGTGCTTCTTTTTGCGATTGCCGCTGGCGTTGCTGTCGGTTGGTTTGTTGCACGACGCAATCGCGCTGCGCGCGCTAACGAAACGGTGTCGCATGTGTCTCTCGAAGGTTTACGCGCTGTCGGCGAACTCTCCGTATTCAAAGCGATCACCAAAGAAATCGTGACCGAAACCGATTATTCGTTCGGTGAATTCGGTCGCAAATATTTGCGCTGGGCGTTCTCGCAAAAGAAGCTCGCGATGATCTTCGAGTTTCAAATCGATTTTCGCTATGACTTGCGATCGCCGCAATTTCAGATCGACGCAAGCGGCGCGCAGACGAAGATTCAATTGCCGCCAGTGAAGGCCGAAATCAGCGTGCGGTCGCTGCGTTTCTACGATGAACAGCGCAGCAAATTCATGCCGTGGTTGTTGCCCGATTTGTTGAACGGCGCGTTCGGGCCCGGCTTCAGCGAAGAGGACAAAAATCGTTTGCTCGAAGGCGCGGCAGCGCATGCGAAGGCTCATGCGCATCAGTTAATCGAGCAG
>JBOFBL010000662.1:0-14326 GCA_051645545.1 Casimicrobium sp.
TGATGCACTTCTGGAATTTGATGACTTTTTTCTCGCCGGTTTTCTCTTGGCCCGAGCCGGTCGTCATTTCGACTTCGACGTGATGCGGATCGAGGAACGCGCCGTAGCCGCGCACGACATCGACCTTGCGTGCTTTCGCCATGCCAGCGAGGCCGCCGGTCAATTTGCCGATCACTTTATCTTTGTGTTCGCGCAGCTTCGCCATGTCAATCGTTGGCTCGCCAAACGAGATGCCATGTTTCGCCATCGCCTTCACTTCGTCCATCACGGCGGCTGTGTGGAGCAGCGCTTTCGATGGAATGCAGCCGACGTTCAAACACACGCCGCCGAGCGATGCGTACCGCTCGACGATCACTGTCTTCATCCCGAGGTCTGCAGAGCGGAAGGCGGCGCTGTAGCCGCCAGGGCCTGCGCCGAGGACTAGGACTTCGCATTCGTGGTCGGCTTTGCCGGTGTAGGTGCCTGCCGGCGCGTGTACCGCCCCTTCTCCCCTCGCGGGAGAAGGCTGGGATGAGGGGGCTGGTGGCGTGGAGGCAGCACTTGCTTTTGTGGCTACCCCCTCACCCCGACCCTCTCCCGCGAGGGGAGAGGGGGAAGAGGTCTGTGCCGCTGCGCTAGTTTCGATCACAGCGACGACTGTCCCTTGCGATACCTTATCGCCAAGCTTCACGCGAAGCTTTTTAACGACGCCCGCCGTATCAGCAGGCACTTCCATCGTCGCTTTATCGGATTCGAGCGTGACGAGCGATTGCTCCTTCGCAACCGTGTCGCCCACTTTCACTAAAACTTCGATGACGGGGATGTCTTTGAAATCGCCGATGTCGGGGACTTTGAGTTCTTGAGTTGCCATGAAGAAATCTCTTTGGAGTTCTCTGGCCTGTCATTCCCGCGAAGGCGGGAATCCAGACCGGGAAGATTCGTTAGCTCTTACTGATTGAAATGCGCTTCGCGCCGTTTACATGCTGGGTCCCCGCCTTCGCGGGGATGACAGTACTGCTTACAGCACTGCTCTGCGGAAATCCTGAAGCAACGACGCGAAGTACACGTTAAATCGCGCCGCGCTAGCACCATCAATCACACGATGATCCCAAGAGAGCGAAAGCGGCAACATCAAACGCGGCTCGAACTCTTTGCCATTCCACTTCGGTTTCATCTCGCTCTTGCAGACGCCCATGATCGCGACTTCGGGGGCGTTGATGATCGGCGTGAAATAGGTACCGCCGATGCCGCCGAGCGAGGAGATCGAGAAGCATCCGCCTTGCATTTCCGCCGGGCCGAGTTTGCCTTCGCGCGCTTTCGCAGCAAGTTCGCTCATCTCTTTCGAAATTTCGAAGATGCCTTTTTGATCGGCGTTTTTGATGACGGGGACGACGAGGCCGTTCGGTGTGTCCGCCGCGAAGCCGATGTTGTAGTAGCTCTTGAACACCAAGTTCTCCCCGTCGAGTGACGAGTTGAACTCAGGGAATTTCTTCAATGCCATCACAGCGGCTTTGATCATGAAGGCGAGCATCGTGACCTTGATGCCCGCTTTCGCGTTCTCTTCGTTCAGCTTCACGCGGAAGGCTTCGAGCTCCGTGATGTCGGCTTCGTCGCAATTGGTGACGTGCGGAATCATCACCCAGTTGCGATGCAAATTCGCACCGGAGATTTTCTTGATGCGTGAGAGCGGTTTCGATTCGATCGGGCCGAATTTTGCGAAATCGACTTTTGGCCACGGCAGCAACCCCAACGCAGCACCGTCGCCAGCCGTTGGGCCCGAGCCTGTCGATGCACCACTCATCACGCCTTTGACGAAGCCTTGCACGTCTTCCTGCAAGATACGATTTTTGGGGCCGGTGCCTTTAACGCGATTCAAATCAACGCCGAGTTCGCGCGCGAACTTGCGCACGCTCGGGCTTGCGTGGGCTTTGGATTGATCGGTGGTCGTGGTTGCGCCCGCTGGTGCAGCTACGACCGGTGCGGGAGCAGGCGCAGGCATCGCGACGGGAGCAGGTGCTGGAGCTGGCGCGGGTGCTACCGCAGCAGGAATCGGCGCAGGTGCGGGGGTAGGACTCGCTGCACCCGCCGCCGTCGGCTCAATGATCGCGACGACCGAGCCCATGCTCACTTTGTCGTTCAACTTCACACGAAGCTCTTTGATCACGCCCGCGACATCGGCGGGCACTTCCATCGTTGCCTTGTCCGATTCGAGCGTGACGATCGATTGATCTTTGGCGACGGCGTCACCGACCTTCACCAAAATTTCGATGACAGGAATGTCTTTGAAATCGCCGATGTCTGGGACTTTGAGTTCTTGAGTTGCCATGAGCGTCTCGTTTTTCTCTGCGTCATTCCGGCGAAGGCCGGAACCTATTGTTGTTCAAGAGTGACCTTCGAACGAATCACCACGTATGCGTAAATGGTTCCCGGCCTTCGCCGGGATGACGCAAATTACACCGTCGTAGGATTCGGTTTCTCTGGATCGATGCCGTACTTCTTGATCGCATCGGCTACGACTTTGCGCTCGATCACACCATCATCCGCAAGCGCAGAGAGCGCGGCAATCGTCACGTAATAGCGATTTACTTCAAAGAAGCGTCGCAAATTCTCGCGCGAATCGGAGCGACCGAAGCCGTCCGTGCCGAGCACTTTGTACGTCTTCTTGATGTACGACCGCACGCTATCGGCGTAGATGCGCATGTAGTCCGTGGCCGCGATCACGGGGCCCGCTTTCGAATGCAGGCATTTCGCAACGTGCGAGACACGCGGCTCGCTCATTGGATGCAACAAATTCCAGCGCTCGCAATCGATGCCATCTCGACGCAGTTCGTTGAAACTCGGCGCACTCCAGATATCGCTTTCCACTCCCCAATCGTCGCGCAGCAAGTCGGCGGCAGCAATCACTTCGCGGAAGATGGTGCCGGAGCCGGTGAGTTGTACGCGCTGACCTTTCTTCTTTTCCTTGCCGCCTTCTTTGAAGAGATACATCCCTTTGATGATGTCGGCTTCAACGCCTTTCGGCATGTCGGGATGAACATAGTTTTCGTTCATCACCGTCAGGTAGTAATACTCATCGATTTGATCGGTGAGCATGCGCTTCGCGGCGTGTTGCACGACGACTGCGAGTTCGTATTGGAAGGTCGGGTCGTACGTACGGCAATTGGGAATGGCGCTGAACCACACATGGCTGTGGCCGTCTTCGTGTTGTAAGCCTTCGCCGTTGAGCGTGGTACGACCCGCAGTGCCGCCAACCAAGAAGCCGCGCGCGCGCATATCGCCCGCCGCCCAACACAAATCGCCCACGCGTTGAATACCGAACATCGAGTAATAGATATACACCGGCAGCGTTGGCACATTGCTATGCGAATAGCTCGTTGCCGCTGCGATCCAATCGGCCATTGCGCCGGGCTCGTTGATACCTTCTTGCAGGATTTGGCCGTCTTTGGCTTCTTTGTAGAACATCAACTGATCGGCATCAACCGGCTGATAGAGCTGGCCTTGTTGATTCCAAATGCCGAGTTGACGGAACATGCCTTCCATACCGAAGGTGCGCGATTCGTCGGGCACGATGGGCACGACGTGGCGACCGATGTTTTTATCTTTCACGAGCGTGTTGAGCATCCGAACGAACGCCATCGTGGTCGAAATCTCGCGATCGCCGGTGCCTTTGATTTGCGCATCGAACGCGTCTAACTCAGGCACCGCCATCGACACCGATTTCTGGCGACGCTGCGGCAGATAGCCACCAAGCGCTGCACGACGCTCGCGCATGTATTTGCCTTCGGGCGAATCTGCGGCGGGTTTGAAGTACGGATAGTCAGCGAGGTCTTTATCTTCGATCGGCACACCGAAGCGATCGCGCATTTGCTTGAGCGATTCGAGATCCATCTTCTTCGCTTGATGCGCGATGTTGAGGCCCTCGCCGCTGCGGCCCATGCCGTAGCCTTTGACGGTTTTCGCGAGGATGACGGTCGGTTGGCCTTTCGTATTCACCGCGCTGTGATACGCCGCGTAAATCTTGTGCGGATCGTGGCCACCACGATTTAAGCGCCACACGTCTTCATCGGACATGTTGGCAACCATCTCACGCAGTTGCGGATATTTGCCGAAAAAGTTTTCGCGGACGTAGGCGCCGTCGCGCGCTTTCATCACCTGATACTCGCCGTCGACGACTTCGGTCATGCGCTTCACGAGTAGACCATCTTTGTCGCGCGCGAGGAGCGGATCCCAATAGCCGCCCCAGAGCAGTTTGATCACATTCCAACCCGAACCGCGGAAATCCCCTTCGAGTTCTTGAATGATTTTTCCATTGCCGCGCACGGGGCCGTCAAGCCGTTGCAAGTTGCAATTGATGACGAATATCAAGTTATCCAAGTTCTCGCGCGACGCCATCGAAATCGCGCCGAGCGATTCCGGCTCGTCCATTTCGCCGTCACCACAGAACACCCATACTTTGCGGTTCTCAGTGTTCGCAAGGCCACGCGAATGCAAATACTTCAAGAAGCGCGCTTGATAAATGCCCATCAAGGGACCGAGTCCCATCGACACGGTTGGCAATTGCCAGAAATCTGGCATTAACCAAGGATGCGGATATGAGGACAAGCCTTTGCCATCGACCTCTTGACGGAAATTATCCATCTGATCTTGGCTCAAGCGATCAAGCATGAAGGCGCGCGCGTACACACCGGGCGAGCTGTGGCCTTGAACATAAATCAGATCGCCGCCGTGATCGGCAGACGGCGCATGCCAGAAATGATTGAAGCCCACGTCATAGAGCGTCGCGGCACTCGCGAATGACGAGATGTGTCCGCCCAGTTCCAATTCTTTCTTGCCGCCACGCAACACCATCATCGCTGCGTTCCAGCGAACGTAGCTGCGCAAGCGATGCTCGATCTCGTGATTGCCTGGACTCTTCGCTTCGAGGTGCGCAGGAATCGTGTTCAAGTACGCCGTGTTCGGCGAGAACGGCGCGATGGTGCCGCTGCGACGCGCCTTATCGAAGAGCGCTTCAAGAATGAAATGCGCGCGATCGTAGCCTTCGTTTTCGATGACGGTATCGAGCGAATTCAGCCAATCGCCGGTTTCGATCGGATCGATATCGCCTTCAAGAGATTTGTGGACGTTCATAACGTCGTGTTCCTCGCTTCGCACACGCGCGGATTGCTCGTGGCTCGGTTGTTTGGTTTGCCTAATTGTGCAGTTGACGCGTTGCACAACGCCGATTGCGACGTGTTTTCGCGACGACTAGAAATATACCTAGAATTTCACATCGTGGAAAGTGTTTTCACGATGCAGATTATTGATTGATAATAACTCAACAGGTCATCGCCCAATTTACTTGGGGCTTAAAGAATAATTTGTTAGTTTTCGATAAATATGATTTATTCGACTTATGCCCAAATTGGTTGGGCGAAAAAGGACGTAGTTGGTACCGCATCGGACATACCCGCTTACGGTGTGCGAGTTCGCTTCTTACAATGCATTTTGATCGCTAAATAAACAGAATCACAGAAGGAGAACCCATGCCGTTTTTCAATTCGCGACGTGCGAGCTTTGTGTCGCTCGTCGCAACGAGCGCCCTCGCATTCACCGCCGCCGTCGGCGCGCAAACGTATCCCAATAAGCCGATCAAGTTCGTCGTTCCGTTCCCCGCAGGCAGCGCCACGGACGTCGTCGGACGTGTGCTCGCCGAAGGCATGGGCAAAGAGCTTGGGCAATCGATCGTCGTCGAAAACAAGGCGGGTGCGCAGGGCACGATCGGCGCGGGCGAAGTGAAGAACGCCGCGCCCGACGGTTACACGATTTTGGTGACGACAAGCACGACGCAGGCTGCGGTCGTGAGCTTGCTCAAAAAAGTGCCGTACGATCCTGTGAAAGATTTCACGCCGATCGGCAAGATTGCGACGACGCCGTTCGTGCTCATCACGAATGACAAAGTGCCAGCGAACAATTTGAAAGAGTTCATCGCGTATGTGAAAGCGAACCCAGGCAAAGTGCGCTTCGGGCAAGGCTCGTCGGGCTCGTGGGTTTCGGGATCGCTGTTCGCATCAATGATTGGTGGCGACATGCAAATGATTCCGTACAAAGGCATTCCGCCGGCCATCACCGACATGCTCGGCGGTTCGATCGAAGTGGTGTTCGCAGACTTGGGTAATGCCCAGGCGCAAATCAAAGGCGGCAAAGTCAAAGCCTTCGGCGTCACGACTACGAAACGTGCGCCGCAAATGCCGGAGCTTCCTGCAATTGCGGAGCAGGTGCCTGGTTACGAACTTGTGCCTTGGTTCGCCTTAGTCGGTCCCGCAAATCTGCCCGTAGACGTGGGCGCGAAGCTGAGCGCAGCATTGACGAAAACACTCTCAAATGCAGACGTGAAAACCAAGCTCAATGCGGGCGGTTTCGACATCGATGTGACCGACGCAGCAGGTCTCGCAAAACTCATCGACAGCGAAGTGAAACGTTGGGGACAGCTTACGAAAGCCGCGAAGATCGAGGCGGAGTGAGCACGCGCGTAAACGATTGATGCGCTCGCAATCACTAGCGCAGATAGAAATGCTTGCAGAGTCCGGCGATCGCGACGGGTTCGATGCGTTCATCGATGCTGCGTTGTGGCATGAATGCTTCGCGAGTGCACGGATTGTGGCGTGTGAGTGAATTGCCGATCGGCGGATCGCCAATAAGGATGCAATTTACTAAGGCATCGCCGCGACCGATCAGTGCTTTCACGTTGTAGTCAAGCAGCCCGTCGTAGTTAAGCCAGCGGTTTTCCTCGGCGTTCAATCGAACGACGCAAGCGTTCGCGGCCGATTGTGTTCCAACGCCGTCTAGTTTTTGTATCAACTCAAAAATTGCGTTGCGCCGTGCTGTTGTCATCGATTGCCACGCGAGATTTTGTGTGTACGTCGCGTAGAACCCTGCAACGATTATCGCTGTCGCGAGTGATGCGAGCGACAGCGTTGTAATGATCCGTGGCTTACGATCTAAATGCCGTTTGAATCCGAAGCCACCGCTATCGATTACAGGGTTAAGTGCGAATGCGGTTACGCAAGCGATCACCACGAACAGCGAGGCAAACGGTGCGTAAAACAATCGATAACTTACAACAGCCACATTGCTCGTATCGCCGAACGCCGCCAGTGAAATCGGTGCTTGTGCGAGTAACGCAAAAAGCACAAAGATCGCGATCGACATAGCCGTCGCTACGAATCGCCCAAGGTCGACTTGTCTTGCTTCACGCTGAACACACACGGCGCCGATCAATGCGAGAATCAGCGCACTTAGCAACGTGGTGACCAAAAGATGTTTGTAGAGTACAGCGGCCAATGCTGTTCCCCACAACGCAATGCCGTCTAGGTACCCTGTGCGCATTGGTACGAGCGAGAGTGGCGGCAGCCATGTACCAGTGGCGTATCTACGCATCGCAAAAAGCGCGAGTGCCAATGCAGCCAATGCTACGACGCGTGCGGTAACGTGACGATTCCAACGCCACTCGTGCGATGCAAGTGTCGCAACACCGCATGCAGCGACTGCGGCAAATCCGATTTCCTTTGAACACGCGGCCACGAGCAACCAAACAAGCATCGCCCACCTATGTTTATCCAGGCCGAACGCGGTGTGATCGGTACGAGGGGTCGATAGCGCGTTACGAATCGCGGCGAGTGATGCCGCCGTCGCGAATAAATCGAAGCGATTTGAAAACCAGCTGGGCGTCGCAGCTGCGATCGGATTGGCGAAAAACAAGACGGAGACGACCGCAGCCGCTAAAACGCCTGGAAACCGGTTTATTCGCAATTCATTGATGTCGTGCTGCAAACGAACGTGCGATTGCTGGTGTGCGAGTCTCGCGACTTCAATTGCCACCCAGGCATGGAGCGATAGCGTGATCGTTGCATGTGCAGCAACGTCGAGATCGAACACAGAAAACGTAAGCCAGTTAAACAGCAGTACGAAAGGTCGATAGAAGTAGCCAGCAAACGGATCGGCGATCAGAAAGTAAGCGGGCGAATCAATATGCCGAAAATAGGCGAGAAACGTCCAGTCGTCACTCACAAACCATGAAGAAAGAAGCGGCGAGAACGCGCATAGGCTCGCCGAGATCAGCGCGACGATCCACAACGACGCGAGTAACGAAAGGTAGTTTGTGCGAGCGCCCAATGCGTCTATCGATCGGCTGCCGCGCTCGCACTAACGCAAAGTTACTTCACACCCAACAATTCAACCTCGAATTGCAGTGTCGCATTCGGTGGAATCACGCCACCTGCGCCGCGCGCGCCGTAGCCGAGCTCTGGCGGAATGGTAAGCACACGGGTGCCGCCGATTTTCATGCCTTGCACGCCTTCATCCCAGCCTTTGATCACGCGTCCGCCGCCGAGGGGGAAAGGAAATGGCTCGCCACGATCTTTGCTTGAATCGAATTTGTTGCCGCGCTTGCCATCGACCCAAAGCCAACCCGTGTAGTGAACGGTCGCCTGTTGCCCGGCTTTGGCTTCGGCACCGGTGCCGACTTTGGTGTCTTCGTATTTGAGTCCGGAGGCAGTGGTAATCACTTTGCTGGCTTCTTTCGTGGTGCTTGCTGCGGCTGCCATCGGCTTCACGTCAGCGGGTTTAGTCGTGGGTGCGGTTTGAGCGTGTGCAGCGGTCATTGCGACAGCGCTTGCGCAGACGAGCGCGAAGAGTTTTGTGTTCATGAAGAAACGGTTTTGAAGTAGGAGGAAGAAGTTTAACGAACTCGCACGGATTGCGTGGACAGCGGCTTGTAGGAGCGGCTCTGCAGCGATCCTTCTACGCAAATGCAGTGATCGCGGCAAAGCCGCTCCTACAAAAAATAAACGGCGCCGAAGCGCCGTTCATTCGAAGATAAGAAAGGCTTACGCCGCTTTCTTATCCATATCGCGCAATTCGCGACGCAGAATTTTGCCGACCGGCGTTTTCGGCAGATCCGCACGGAACACGATGTACTTTGGTTTTTTGTAACCCGCTAAGTTTTTCTCGCAGTAGTCACGCACTTGCTGTTCGGTCAAGTTCGGGTCTTTTTTCACTACGAACACTTTCACCGCTTCGCCGGATTTCTCGTCGGGCACGCCAATCACCGCGCACTCAAGGACGCCCGGGCAGCTTGCAACAACTTCTTCCACTTCGTTCGGATACACGTTGAAGCCGGATACAAGCACCATGTCTTTCTTGCGATCGACGATCTTCACATAACCGCGCTCATCCATCACACCGACGTCGCCGCTCTTAAAGAAACCGTCGCTCGTAAACACTTTCGCGGTCTCGTCAGGACGCTGCCAGTAGCCCGCCATCACCTGCGGCCCACGAATGCAAATCTCACCGGGCTCACCGAGTTTGACCGGGTTATTGTCGTCATCGCGAATCGCAATTTCAGTCGATGGCAACGGCAGACCGATCGTGCCCGAGTAGGCGTCGCTGTCGGTCGGGTTACACGTTGCAGACGGAGAGGTCTCCGAGAGCCCGTAACCTTCGACGATCGGGCAACCTGTCGCTGCGAGCCATTTGTCAGCCACTGGTTTTTGCACCGCCATACCGCCGCCATTCGCTACGCGCAAATTCTTCAAATTCAACGAAGCAAACGATGGATCGTTCACGAGCGCGTTGTAGAGCGTGTTGACCGCAGGGAAGGTGTGAATCTCGAAACCTTGCAACGCTTTGATGGTGCCCGGAATGTCGCGCGGATTCGGAATCAAAATCGACATACCGCCGGTGCGTAGCACGAGCAGATAACAGATGGTGAATGCGAAGATGTGATACAGCGGTAACGCGCACACCGTGATCATCTGCGCAGGCGCCGGGCCCTTCGTCGGATGATTGAGCGCGGGCTGCATCCACGCCTCCGATTGCAGCACATTCGAGATGATGTTGCGATGTAAAAGCGTTGCGCCTTTCGAAACACCCGTCGTGCCGCCCGTGTATTGCAACACGGCCGGATCGTCGAACTTCGCTTTCGACGGCGTGAGCGCGAGTCCCTTGCCTTTCGCAACTGCGTCGTTCCATTTCACTGCGGTTGGCAGTGAGAACGCGGGCACGAGTTTTTTCTTGTTGCGCACGACGTAGTTCACGATCGCGCCTTTGAGGAATCCGAGCATGTCGCCCATCGTTGCGAGCACGATGTGCTTTACCGGCGTCTTGTCGACAACTTGCTGCAAGGTTGCAGCGAAGTTCTCAAGAATGATGATCGCTTTGCTGCCGGAATCTTTCAACTGATGTTCAAGTTCGCGCGGCGTGTACAGCGGATTCACATTCACTGCCACAAAACCGGCACGCAGCACTGCGGCCACCGCGATTGGATACTGCAACACGTTGGGCATCATGATCGCCACGCGATCGCCTTGTTGCAAGCCAAGGCTTTGCAAATAGGAACCAAAGGCCCGCGAGAGCGCATCAACGTCGGAATACTTGATCGCTTTGCCCATGCAAGTGAACGCATCGCGCGCGGCGTACTTCTGAAAAGCTTCTTCCAGGAGTTGCACGATCGACGCATATTGCGTGTTATCGATCGTCTCCGGCATCCCCTTCGGATAATGTTTTAGCCAAATTTTTTCCACGGTGTCCTCCTTCGTGTGGCAGTGTTCGGATCGCTTGCGCATGTCCGCAAAGCGCTTATTGCGGCGATGTTAGCAGCGGTTTCGCGAGAGTTCATGGGCGATACCCGCATGTCTTGCTACGTTTGAAATATGACTTCTAGCAATATACGCAACCGTCCAATAATATTGGGTATTAATGGTTTATTTGTACATATTCGATAAATTAAATATTGTTAGCTAAGCCCCATTTAAATTGGGCCAAATTAGAAAGTGCTGATGAGTGTGATCGGATAGACTCGCGGCATGGCTTTACTCACTCTACATCGCGCGCAACTCGCGTTTGGACTTGCGCCGCTCCTCGACGGCGTCGAATTTGCAATCGAGACGCGCGAACGCATCGGTTTGATCGGTCGCAACGGTGCGGGCAAAAGCTCGCTGCTGAAAGTGCTCATGGGCACGCAAACGCTCGACGATGGCGAGATTGCAAGACAGAGCGGGGTGCGCACTGCGTATGTTCCGCAAGAGCCGCAATTCACCGATGATGCAACGGTGTTTGACGCCGTCGCCGATGGTCTCTCCGAAGCTCGCGCGCTGCGCGAGCGCTACGAAACGCTATCGGCCGCGCACACCGATGACAACGAACTCGCGAATGTTCAACACGAAATCGACGCGCTCGACGGCTGGGCGTGGGAATCGAAGGTAGAGGCTACGCTCACGCAACTCTCATTGAACGCCGAGACCAAGGTCGCAACACTCTCCGGCGGCTTGAAAAAACGCGTTGCCCTCGCGCGCGCACTCGTCGCCGCGCCCGACGTGCTCATGTTGGACGAGCCGACCAATCACCTCGATCTCGCATCGATTGCGTGGCTCGAAGATTTGCTGCGAAATTTCAAAGGCAGCGCTGTCATCATCAGTCACGACCGTACGTTTTTGGATAACGTCGTTACGCGCATCGTCGAACTTGATCGCGGCAAACTTGCAACGTACCCAGGCAATTACGAAGCCTACGAAACGCAGAAAGCCGCGCAGCTCGAATTCGAATCGACAGTGAATGCGAAATTCGACAAGCTGCTCGCGCAAGAAGAAGTCTGGATTCGCAAAGGCGTCGAAGCACGGCGTACGCGAAACGAAGGTCGCGTGCTACGACTTGAACGCTTGCGCGAGATTCGCGCCGCACGTCGCAATACGCTCGGGCGCGTGAAGCTCGACATCAGCAGCGGCGAGAAATCCGGCAAAGTGATTGCGGAGTTGACGGAGGTATCAAAGTCTTTTGGTCAAAAAGTCATCGTCAAAGATTTCACGGCCACCATTCTGCGCGGCGGCAAAGTCGGCCTCGTCGGTTCTAACGGTATTGGCAAAACAACGCTCTTGAAATTGATCTTAGGCGAACTCGCACCCGACAGTGGAAAGATTCGCACGGGTGTGAACATGCAAGTCGCGTACTTCGATCAAATGCGCGACGGCCTTGACGAAGAGGCCACGCTCGCCGAATTCATCTCACCGGGCAGCGACTGGATCGAAGCGGGCACTACGCGCACGCACGTGATGACCTATCTGCAAAATTTCCTCTTCCCGCCCGAGCGCGCGAAAGCGCAAGTGAAAATGCTCTCTGGCGGCGAAAGAAATCGCTTACTGCTCGCACGACATTTCGCAAAAGAAGCGAACGTACTCGTACTCGACGAGCCGACCAACGATCTCGATATCGACACGTTAGAACTGCTCGAAGACAAACTCGCGAATTACGAAGGCACCGTCTTCATCGTCAGCCATGATCGTCGCTTTCTCGACAACGTAGTGACGAGCTGCATCGTCGCCGAAGGCAATGGCCTGTGGCGCGAATACGAAGGCGGCATCACCGATTGGCAGGCGCAGGCAAAGTTGATGGCGTCACTACAAACCCTCCCCCCGGGGGGGAGGGTGCCCGACAGGGCGGGAGAGGGTGACCAGACGAGCGCGGATGTAGCAATGGAGAGTAAGGTAACACCCTCTCCCCCGCCCTCCCCCCCAGGGGGAGGGAGTAAAGCAAAACTCACCTACAAAGAACAACGCGAACTCGACCAACTCCCCGCGCAAATCGAAGCACTTGAAAAAGAGCAAACCGAACTCAATTCGAAAATGGCGGATGGAAGCATTTTCAGAACCGATCCGAAACGCGCCGCTGAAATTTCAAAGCGAGCGAATGAACTTGACGATCTAATTTTGAATGCGATGACACGATGGGAAGAACTCGCTGCGCGATAGTTTGGGCAACCATTGCGGTCGCTTCTATAGGGCTCTTGTTGCTGACTTGGTCGCCGCCGAAGTCACTCGAACCCAGCTTCTATCCCATAGATTTCGGCATTCGATACGTAGCAGTTGCACCGTTTTACCAACCGCCCGCGCTCATTGAGAATGTGATCGGTCGCACGCAAAGAAGAATGAAATCAGATTCGGATCGCAATCGATCTGCTTCATTCGCTGTCGCAATTTCGATGGCATCTTTGCCGTTTTTCTGTATGTTCGCAACGAGCCCCGCGATTCTCGCCCCGTGGGAGTACGCTGTACGTTGAGTCGAGAGATTCGATTGCAAACGATCACAAGAGTAGATATGGTTCCAACTCAACGAAACAAAGAGCACAACATGTCTATCTCCATTTCGCCCGCTAACGTTGCGGCGACACTCACCGAACTCTGGTCACCACGCGTGGTCGGCGAAGTCGACGATTCGTATATCAAAGTTGCGAAAGTCAAAGGCACGCTTGCGTGGCATTCGCATGCTGATGAAGATGAATTGTTCTATGTGCTCAAAGGGCAATTCAAGATTGAAATGCGCGACAAAACGGTCGTGTTGAATCCCGGCGACATGTACATCGTGCCAAAGGGCGTGGAACACAATCCAATCGCGGAAGACGAATGCCACATCATGTTGATCGAACGCAAAACGACAAAACACACGGGCGATGTGGTGACTGAAAAAACGCGCACACTCGAAGAACAATTACGCACACTGGCTTGAGCGCCTTTTTATGAGCACATCGCAATAAGCGACTCAGAGGTTCATTCGATCTTCCGAAGCGCTTGGCTTGCGCTCGGTCGTATCGTTTAACGATACTTTTCAACGAGTACTTCGACAACCAAAAACTCATCGAAACAATCACCTCGTCGCGCAACCCAATGCGCATATTGATGAGTTTGTTCGATGTGGTTTTCACATTTCGTTGTTGTGGTTTTCTTGGCCGATTTGATTACTGGCCTCGTTCACTGGGCAGAGGATACATACGCGCGCCCGGATCACAAATGGTTTGGCTGGATCGGTCGCGACAACTTGTTGCACCATCACCAACCGCGTGCGTTTTTAGTGAAAAACTGGTTTCAAAGTTCGTGGGACTTATTGCTCTTGGGCGCAATCGTGATTGCTGGCGCTGCGATGATGGATCGGCTCACATGGGAAGTATGGCTCTTCGTTGCGCTCATCGTGAACGCCAATCAATTTCACAAATGGACACACCGTGCGCCGCGCGAAAAGCCGCTGCTCGTGTATTGGTTACAAAAGCTTTACGTGTTGCAGAGCGCGCGTCACCACGGAAAGCATCATCAAGGCGAGAAAAATTCGTACTACTGCGTGATCACGAATTTCTTGAATCCGATTCTGGAAGAGATCGAATTTTGGCGTCGACTTGAGACGTTCAATCGCCGTGTATTCGGATGGATTCCGCGCGACGCAGCGCGCTAAGTGTGGGAGCGCGCTTGCGCGCGAAATGCCGATACGTTTCTATAAACCGAGCACAAGCCTGAGCCCCGTTTCGATTTCGACGAGGAGTTTCGCGGGC
>JBOFBL010000663.1:0-9685 GCA_051645545.1 Casimicrobium sp.
CGCAGCGTGTCTTGCTGTGGCGCAACGTGCTTGAGCTTATTGCGCACGAACCATGGATTGGCGTGGGTTTCAACCAGTTAAATTTCGCATGGACACTCACGCCGTTTTCAACACGTGCGCCCGATGTGTTCGATCACGCGCACAACATCGCACTCCAGTGGGCGGTGGAGTTTGGAATACCGCTGACGATGTTATTAATCGCGCTGCTCGCGTTTGCAGTCGTGACCGCAATGCGTCGATCGCACGCCACGTGGAAGTGGATCGCACTTGGTGTGATCGGGGTTGTGCTCATGCAGAGCCTTTTCGAATACCCGCTGTGGTTTGCGCACTTTCTATTGCCGACGATGGTGCTCGCGGCCTTGCTTGCAGCGAGCACACGCTCGTCGCAGGGGATCGCTACCGAGCACATCGCACCTGTTCACGCATCACGCGGTGTGTACTACGCTGCGACTGCAGTCGCTATCGCATCCGGCATTGCCCTATCGATCTGGTTCGTTCGCGGTTATCAAAGCGCAACAACGATTTACGCGCGCGCGCACGACATCGACGAGGCGCTGCGCGCCGCCGAGATCGCACGTAGGCATGCGATTTACGGTGTGTACGGCGACTACGCGCTCATCATGCTGCGTCGCGACGCGGCGGACGCTTCGCTCTTCGCACGACCGACACGCGCGATCCTTGATGAGAAACTGCTCGCACATTGGGCCGAGTCACTGAGACGAGAAAACCGCCTGAATGAGGCGGCTTATGTGGTTTCCCGTGCGCGCGAATTTCCGGCAAACCCTGCGTTCGATGGATTACCGACACTCGCGCCGAACGCAAGCGCATCAAATGCAATGTCGCGCATGCATCCGCGCGACTTTCGTCGTTGACGCGGATGCATCAACGGCTTGCCGTGACTTAAGGACGTGGTGGGATCGGAGGCACCGGTGGTTTGATGATCGGTTCGCCCGGAAGGTCGCGCAATCGCGGCAAGCTCGCACCACGCGGCGGTTCGCCCAGGCATGCACTCAACTGCTCTCGCGAATTGTTCGCCTCGTTCATCTCCGCGACTTCGTTGCCGACGTCGGCACGAGCGATCACTTTCACGCAGTTTGGAACACTGTTACCGGGCAGACGGAAGTCGTTACACGTGTAGCTAGTGGTTGCGCTAAATGCCGGGTAGCGAATCTTACCCACAAGCATTGCCCATGAAATCGGCGGCGAACCCGACGGTGCCGCTTGTTGCATCGTGACTTCGACATCGAAAGGACCGGTTGCTACAGAGCGCAAATTCTGCACGCAGACATACGCGTACGGCACACCACCGAGCGGACGCAACGTGATGCTCATCACTGCGAGATCCGGTTTGTTGAGCGTTTGCAGCACGCCAGGATTGATCGGTTTGATTTGTTGCGGATTGATCTGCGGTACGGCCTTCATCGGCGCATTGGGTTGAGCGCCAACGGTGGTCGCGATTGTTATCGCAACGGCGAGCGCGATAGTGCGGAATTTCATGGTGTGTCCCTCTTAAAAAGAATGTGTACGCGGCATGAGTCGAATCAGGCTTCAATCCGGTTCAACGGCGGCAAGCGTTTCTTTAAGTAAAGACGCAATCGGCGAATGCGCTACGACAAAACAGCGCAATCGCCAGTATGGCACTTTGACGAATAGCCCTATTTATTTGGGCGAATAAACAATAAATCGCGTATCTCGTGTTCTAGCTTAATCCCTCTATTCTCGAATTTTGTTAGAGGGCGCCAGGCCGGTCGCTGGGCATAGTCAGTTGCTGTATTTTTAAGCAAGGGTTCAGCGCTCAACACCTCGAGCATTTGTTCCGCGTAGGGCACCCAATCGGTGGCAAGATGTAGATAACCATCGAACGCGAGACGCGAAGCGATGAGCGATACGAGTGGCGGCTGAATCAAACGACGTTTGTTGTGTCGCTTCTTATGCCACGGATCGGGAAAGTAAACATGAACCCCGGCGAGCGAATTCGGCGCGATCATCTCGGTGAGCACCTCGACCGCGTCATGTTGAACGACGCGCACGTTTTGCAGCTTTGCGTCGTCCAGCAAATTACACAAATTACCCACACCCGGCGGATGCACCTCGACCGCAATGAAATTTTTATCGGGTTGCGCGGCAGCGATCATTGCCGTCGTCTGCCCCATGCCAAAGCCGATTTCGAGTACCAACGGTGCGCTACGCGAAAAACTCATCGACCAATCGTGAATGCCCGAATGAAACGCGACGCCATGGCGCGTCATGCCGTCGGTCAAACCGCGTTCTTGTTTTGCCGACATGCGCCCCGCGCGCACGACGAAGCTGCGAATCGGGCGATGCGTGGCTCCGTCGGTTGCACTGTTTTCGTGATCGCTTGTCATGTCTTATTGAATTTGTTGAACGCTACATGAGGCTTGTCCGCTTTGCGAGGCGGCGCGCTAGGGCGCAAGCAACGTCCAGCGTGCATCATTCACATCGAGGTTGAATGCGCTCGTTTTGCCCTTCTCAGTGATGTCCACCACGAGTCGCGTGTTCGACCCCCACGACACCTCGGCATCGTCCCAGGGCGTGCGCGGTGTGAAGACTCGTTCGCGAAGCGCGCCTCGTCGCTCGATCCGCCAGATCGCGAGGCGATTTTCGCAACCGTCTTTACAAAAATCCGCAGTTGCGAAAAAGCGCCCATCGCGATTGAACTTCGGTTCGTTCGGCAATTCGGTGACGTTACCCGTCGGGCGATGCAGCATCAAAAACTCCACCTTATCGCCGCGCGCACGATAGAGCACGACTGAATCGGCGCCGCTCGAATAGGCGTAGAAGCTCGTGTTCGGCCCTGCCTCCGAATCGATGTCTTCGAAGATAAACGGCGGCTCCCCGGGAATCGTGATCGCAAGCAATCGCCCTACGCGTTTTGCAAGCTGCTCTGCGCCGCTGGCCTTCATCTGCGTCGCTTCGATTTTCTTACCGCAATCGGCGGGATCGGCCGTGTTGGCGCAGAGCTTCGCAAATTGCGCAACGCTCGGCGCTTCAATCGATGCGATTGCTATTACCGGCGCAGTCGTTGCGATTTGTGCGTTCGCAGCGAACGCAACTAATACGGCGACGGCGATTAACAGAGTTTTCATCGGTCTAATTCTCGCATCGTTGTCGGACGCATACAAAAAACGCAGCCGAAGCTGCGTTTTTCCTGGGGCATGCGGCAGTTACCCGAGCGCCTTGGTGACCTGCGCTTTGAGCGCGCCTTCGATGAGCGCGATCGATTCATTGATATGCGCGCGATTTTCGATCGACAGACCGCGTTTAGTGCTCGCCGATTTAAGCTTTGTCAGCAAATCGACCGCGTACTCGCGCTGCAAGCTTCGCGCGTCAGCAGGTGTGCGCGGGCTTGCACTGGCGAGCGATTGCGCGACCATCCGCGCATGCTCGCGCTGCAAATTGCGGCGCATCGGTGAAATCGCAGCATTCGATGAGAGTTCGCTCCACACGGCGCGCTGCACCGTCTCGTAGACTTCGCTTAACGCAAGCGCTTTGCTCGGATCGCGCATGCGCTCCGGGGCACCAATCACACGTGCCGCAACGCTGTCACGCATCAGCTGCGCAAGCGCTGAACGCTGAACGCTCAACACACGATTGGCAACCGAATAATCGATCGGCGGAAGGCCGCCAAGTCCGAAATCATCGTCGTACGAATCGAAACGCGCGTCGAAATCGATGGTGAGTTTGCCTAAGAACTCGGGATTGAACTTAAAGGAATCCACTTCGAATAAATTCTTCGTAAGGATATTGAGCGCGCGACGCTGTTTCTCGGCGTCCACCGGCGTGAGCGGCTGGCGACCGGTACCGACAACGTCGCGTAATACAGTGACACCGCCCACGTACTTCGCGGCGAGCTCGCTGACTTGCCCAATTAAGTTAAAGCCGCGTTCGAAATTGCGGCGCAGCTGTTCGTATTGCGTTCCGGTCGGTAACTGTCTTGTCTGCCAGCGATCCCAAAGCTCTTTCACCACAGAGAAACGCTTTTCGTAGAAACCCAGAGGGTCGTTGCCCAAGTCACCGCGGTTCACTTCTGGGTCAATGCCTTCGACCAATGAACCAAAACCGGCGTCTTCGTCGGTGGCGTACGCAAGTAGCGGCTCGGTGGCGCGCGAAAGCGTTTTCGCGAGCGCTGCTTTTTCTGCCTCAGGTGCGACCTCTTGATAGCCGTATTCAACCGCCCAAATGTCGTAAGGGCCAACCGTGACCATCGAATACTGACCTTGCTTCTCTTCTCGAGTTGCAATGTTGAGCGCGTTGTAATCCATGGTCGATGAAGAAATACCGACCTCTGCACCGAACTTCGGATCGCGCAATTGCTCGGGCGTGATCGATGTCGACGCGCGGAAATTGTGACGCAAGCCAATGGTGTGACCCACCTCGTGCGTCATGATGTCTTTGATAGCGTCGTTGACAAAACGCTCGGCTTCCGGCGATCCGTACTCGAATTCACCGCGCGCAACCAGCAAGTCAAGCGCGAGCGCTGTTTCATTCAACTTACTGGCGGCGTAGCTGCACACATCGGTCGAATTGAAAAACAAGTGTTGATACTGGCCGACAGGGCGCGGCGGATCTTCGCTTGCTCGTGCAGAGTAAACGCGAGAAATATCTTCGTTGACTTCGATATCGGCATCGAGAATTTCGCCCGTGCGTGGATCGACTTTCGAGGGACCGCGCGCGCCAAACGGAATGTTGCGACCGGCAACCCAACGCACCGATGCGTAGCGGGTGGCTGATGTATCGAAATCGGCGTCGTCGCCTTGCTGCTTTACGACGATTGCGTTTTTGAAACCGATCTTCTCGTACGCCTTGTTCCATTCAAGCACGCCATCGCGCACGGCAGGGCGATATTTGATCGGAATATTTTTGTCGAGCCAGAACACAATCGGTTCTTTCGGTTCGCTCATCGCTGCGGACGGATCCTTTTTCTCCAAGCGCCAACGATTGATGAATCGCGATTTCGTTTCGCGCTTATCGGGGTCGGTGTAGTCGGCAACGACCGTGGAGAAATAACCTACGCGCGGATCGGAGAGTCGGGTGCGCATCGGTTGCTCAGGCAGCTTCGAGAACCCGTAATAGAAACCAAAGAACATCGAGCGCACGTCGGGCAGCGTCGTCGGCAAGCGCGACGGTGGCGCAGAGGGGTTTGGGATCGGCGGTGGCAGCACGACCTTCGGCAGGTTGTAATGCGCGCGAACGTGAAAGCCTGTTTCGCTCTCGCTATTCTTCGTGCGATCGATACTCGAATTCGCACGATCGAACGCGTAGGGCTGGCGGTAGGCTTGTTCGAGGCGCGACGCTGCCGACGGGAAGTCGTTAACCAAAAGCGCGTTGGCTTCGATCAGCACACTCTTTCGCTCGGGATGCGGTGCGCTGACGATCGTTGCGGTGCCAATGAGCGAATCGGAAAACGCGCGATCGATCATCGCTTTCGCAGGCGATTTGTCAGCCGCGCTATGCGCCGTATTGCGCGCAATCATTTGTACGCCCTGCGTGCCATGTTTGCGGAAACTTGCCATGTACGAGCCACGACCCGTTGCGAGATAGCCACCCATCTGGTTACCGAAGATGCCAGCGTCGCCGATTGCATTCGTCACGTTCACCGAGAAGAAAAATGGACGATCCCACATGTTCTCGGGGATTTCGATCCAGACTTTGTCGTCTTTGTGCCACGTGGTGAAGAAGCCCTTGTCTTCTTTCGCGTCCTTAATGATGTCTGCGAATGGACGCGGTGGCGGCGGCGTACCCGGTGCAGGAGGTGCTGCGGGAGCGGCGCCCGCTGCTGCGGATTTTGCGGCGCCCGCTTTTTCACTCGCTGCTTTGGCAGCGTCGGCAGTTGCGCCCGGCGCAGGCGTCTTCGCCTCGGACTTCACTGCATTGGCAGCGGCAACGGCCGGTGATGGCGCCGTACCGTCGAGCGTCGCGCAGGCGGAGAGAGAGATTGCGACGAGCGGAAACGAGAGCTTCGCGAGCGCATGCGTACGAGGTCGAGTGTGATCCATGAGGCCTTCTTACGTGATCCAAAATGAGCTAGTGGCTCGGTTTATAAAAGCCCGATTATGTTGGGCGATGAAGCGCAAAAATAACTATATTGTTAGGCTGCTTTATCGCCTTTGTCGTCCGAGCAAATAGGGCAATAACGGCAAAAGCTTGGTGCAAAAAAACATTCGTTAAATAGTAGCTTTCCAGTGTATGCGGCAACGCTTTCCGCGAACGCTGCGCAATCACCAATCATGACAAAAAGCGACGAACGACGACACAACGCGACGAGCCGCGTTGCGCACAAAACACAGTATGGGCTCGACAGCGGAGCCTCACTTTTTTGCACGCGCAAACGGACGCTTCGTATCAATCGGCGCATTTCCGGTTCGCGCCAACCATGCCGAAAGTTCCTGACTAAACTTCTGCACTTCGGCGCGCAACCAATCGACGAACGCCCGCACTTCGGGGCGTGCGGCGCCGCGCGGCGATACCACGAGATAACAGCCCGTTGCTGAGGCAACCGACACATCGAGCGCACGCACCAATTGCCCGTTCATGAGCATGTCGGCACCATAGGTGCGTGCCAGTGCTACGCCTTGACCGCCTTGCGCCGCCATCAAGGCTTGCACGATGAAATCGAATTTGAGCTGCGAGCGCCCGCGCACATTCGTCTCACCCAGTGCTTCGAGAAACCGGCTCCACTGCGCTGGCTGCTCGGCCAGTCCGCCCCATTTGCATTCGATCAGGGTGTGTTTTTTTAAGTCGCCAATAGAGCGCAACGGTGGCGCGCTTTCAAGATACGTCGGACTCACGATCGGATAGAGCAGCTCATCGAGCAAGAGCTCCGCATCGTGAGGAATCGAATCGTGGCGCAGGTATCGAATCGCAACATCGATGTTCTCAAGCTCGATATCAACCAAACGATCGGTGGCGCCGACATCGATATCTACATTGGGCTTGATCGCGCGAAATCCGGTAAGCCGCGGAATTAGCCAGAGCGATGCGAACGAGGCGAAGGTGTTCACCGCAATTCGCGGCGAAAACGCATCGCGACGCAAACGCTCGACGCTCGCGTCGAGTTCAGCCAGCACGCGTTGCACAGTCGGGAGAAATTGGGCACCCTCGGGCGTGAGCAAAATTTCACGCGCTTTGCGCACAAAAAGTGCAACACCAAATTCATCCTCCAAACTCTGCACTTGACGACTGATCGCCGATTGCGTGAGGTTCAACTCACTCGCGGCGCGTGTAAGGCTTAAATGTCGCGCCGACGCTTCGAAGCCGCGAAGTCCGGCGAGCGTGAGCGGACGATGATGAAGCGCGGCAGCTGAGAGCTTGGAATCGGTGGACATGATCGATGACCGCTTTATGGCAGATGCATGCATTATAGTCAGTCTTGGCCGCAATCAATTCGTTGGACTTAAAGGCTTATTTCTTCTCAAATTGACTCTGACGAGGCTCCTCTCTCGTCAATTCGAGCCTAAACGTTAGGCATGAAAGGAAATCAGTCATGAGCCACAATCATTATCCCTTCGCTACGCAAGACTGGTCGCTTATTCGTCACCGCACCCTGGTCTTGAACGCCGCACAAGTGCGCGCCATCGAGTCGCTCAAAGGTGAGCTCTGGATCACTGTCGAGGGCAATTGCAACGATTACTTTGTGAAACCGGGCGACAGCGTCGACATTCCTTGCCGCGACGGTCGCGTGGTGATCGAGTCGACCTCGGCAACCGCTATCGTGCGTGCTGCACTCGCTGCGCAATCGCCGCTCGTGCAACACGTGGGACCGAGCTTCGCCGATGCGCTCGCCGTCTCGATCCTGCGACCGCTCGCCACCGGATTCTGCCGCGCGTCGACTGTGTTGCGCAACATCGCGGCGCAGCTCGATCCGAAACTCGCACGTACGTAAACTTAGCCATCAACCACTTCGCACACCGCCATGCAAAACACATCCCTCACGCTCTATGTCAACAAGGGCTACACCAGCCCCTACGCACTGTCGACGTTCGTCGTCCTGCGCGAAAAAAATTTGCCGTTCACGATTGTTGAAATCGATATGGATGGCGAAGGGCACAAAAAAGGCGATTACAAAAAACAGTCGCTGACCGAGCGCATCCCAACCCTCATGCATGGCGATTTCGCGCTCTCCGAATCTTCGGCGATGGATGAGTATCTTGAAGACGCTTTTCTCGACACGCCGCGCGTGTACCCAAGCGACGTGCGCGACCGCGCGCGCGCGCGACAGATTCAGGCCTTCGTGCGTAGCGATCTGATGCCGATTCGCATGGAGCGCTCGACAAGCACCGTGTTTCAACACGATAAACCGCAACCGCTCTCAGCCGATGCCAAAGCCGCCGTCGCGAAACTCGTGCAGCTTGCCGACGCGCTAATTCCTGCGGATTCAGGCAACCTTTTTGGTGCGTGGTGCGTCGCCGACACCGATCTCGCGATGATGTTGAATCGCCTGGTGCACAACGGCGATCCAGTGCCCGAAAAAATCGCGAAGTATGTGCGGACGCAATGGGCACGGCCGAGCGTGCAGGCGTGGGTGGAGATGGCGCGCAAAGCGAATGCGTAGCGCGACGGCAAGCCCTGCTGCCGTCGTCTTAGCCACGCGTTGAGATGCGCGCTACGGCCCGTATAACGTTGCCGCAGCAGCACCTGTCGAAATTTTCGGATCAGCCAGTCGAATAGGTGTTACCCCGGCTGGCGGCACGGCAGTGGCGCTGCCCGGACCGCTGTAGGCGATTTCGGGTACGCCACGCGAAGTGGCTCTTGCATTCACTTGCGCGACGGTCTCCTGCGCGCTTTGCGATACGCGCGACGCACCGTCTTTCACCGCCCTTAAACTGACCACGATACCGGTGTCGTCCGTGTTGTTAGCAGCCAAACGATAGGTAACGGTGAACGTCCCCGTGCCTCCGTCAGCGATGCTCAATTCGTTAGCGACAAATCCATATTCCAGATTCGTTCCTGCGACAGTGCCGATCATTACGCTTGCACCGCCACAGCCACCTGCCGCAGACTCCGCGGGACTCGACAAATGCAAGTTCGCGTTGTTGGTATCGATCACGCTCGTGCTCCCAGACGCAGTCATTCTGTGTGCGGGCTTGCTGCTTCGCGCAAACTGAGCCGAAGTGAGGCCTGAACTCGCGAAGCCAGACACACCGCGAATCGCAGTACCGCCAAGATTTCCCGGCGCATCGACTGCGACAAAGCAAAGATTATTGAGCGTGCCACCTGTGTTGTTATTCACTGTGAACGTGGCGTAAAGAAAGCGGGCATTGCGTTGGGTGTCGACAACAAATCCGCTACTTGTTTGAACGAAGCTCAGGCCATCGGGCGGTTGGGCGGTCGTGCCGTCCTGCACGTTGCCGATCGGTAGGTAGACGAGACCGTTCGTTCCCGGTGGATTGGGATAAATGTCAGGGCAATTCACGAGAAAATCGCGAATGGGCAGCCATGTCGTGCGCGTCGCGCTCGATGGAAAATTCACGCCATTGAGCACCGTTTGATCGATTGTCGCGCCATCTCGTACGCGAAACGCCATGCGCAGCGCGAGCAGCAGATCCGTAGTTGACAAGACTCGTGTGTCGCCATCGATATCAAGCCCGCAGCTCATCGAAGTGCCGCACGCGCCTGCGAGAAACGGGCCGATCGTCTGCCACGTGGTGCGAGATGCGTTCGCACC
>JBOFBL010000664.1:0-7063 GCA_051645545.1 Casimicrobium sp.
CGATTGCTGGCATCACGCCGGCGTTCGCGTGGGAGTTCGCGTGTCCGCCTGCGCGCAGTGTGGGTGAAAGGTCGAGCATTGCGTCTGCGCCGTAGTCTTTGGCGCTGAATGCCAACACATGCGGCTTATCGCCGCCGCCTTGCGAGGCGCGCAACGCGTGAGCCACTTCGCCGCCCAGTTCGATCATGCCGTCGCCGTCGCGACCGCGCGGTGCGACGGATTGTGCTGGCAAATGCGCGGGCACGAGCGGCGTGCCGCACCCGGTACCGTCTTCGCTGGCGTCGAAGCCTTCGCCGCGTAGGGCGTGCGTGATGAGCGTTTCGGTTTCGAAATCTTGGCGACCCATGCCGCCTGCGTTCAGGCAGTGGGCGACGTCGCCGGTGCTGGCAACAAGCATTCCGCTGTCGTGCCCTGCGCCGCGCGATCGAGCGGCGGCTGCGTTGAGGGTTCCGGCAACGATGCCGCCGTCGAGGTCGAAATCGGTGCCGAGTCCGCCGCCGCCTTGAGTGCGCGCGCTAAGAGTGCCGGTAACGTTTTGCCGCGTTTCTCGGCGCGGCGCAGGATGCCCCTGCAAGCTGTGGCGCTCAAGAAGTACCGCGGCGGCACGTCGCCAGTCTCCAAGATGTCCGACAACGAACACACGTTTGCGGCGCTGTGCCACTCCGAAATATTGAGCGTCAAGAACGCGGTAGGCGAACCCATACCCGAGCTCTGCCAGTCCGGCCAAGAAGCATTGGAATGCGTGTAGCTCTTCTGCGCTGTACTCGTCTTCAGTGTCCACTTCTTGTCCGTCGCGCTCCAAATCCAGCGGTTCTGGCGGCGGACTTGGATCGGGAGCGTCATGACTTGTAGCCGACAAGACACCGGGGACGTTCTCCCAAACCACCCAGCGGGGCCGATACTTGTTAACAATGGCAAGGTAGGTAAGCGCGAGGTTGCCACGCTGGTCAGCCAATCCTTTTCGGAGTCCGGCGACGCTGAAAGATTGGCAGGGGGTTCCTCCGCAAAGAAGGTCAATTGGTTCATCGGGTAGCGGCCAATCTTCAAATTTGGTCATGTCCCCAAGGTTGGGAACGTCAGGGTAATGATGCGCGAGCACGTCGCACGGAAACGATTCGATTTCGCTGAACGCCCAGGGTTTCCAGCCGAGGGGTTTCCATGCGACAGAGGCGGCTTCGATCCCGCTGCATACGCTTAGGAAGTTCATGCGGCTTCCCCAAACAAACCCACCTGCACCCCATTAGCGCGGATGTATTCGATGCGCGCTTTCGCGATCTCAAAATACTCCGGCTCGCGCTCGATGCCGATAAATCGGAAGTGTTCGAGCAGAGCGGCTTTGCCGGTGCTGCCGCTGCCCATGAAGGGATCTAGTGCACCGCCGCCGCGCGGCGTGACTAGGCGCAACAGGTAGCGCATGAGCTCGGTGGGTTTGACGGTCGGGTGGTGGTTCTGCCGAAAGGTCACTCGGTTTACGCCGCCATCGCCGTTGTCGTAGTGCTCGCCTTTCTCTGCTGCTGCTGCTGCGTTGCTCATGCCGAAAGCGCGTTTTTCGAATAGCTCCAAGCCTTCGTTGCGATCGGCCTTGCTGGTTTTCGCGCAATAGAAGAAGCGTGCGGCGCTGCCGAAATCGATGTGACCGATAAGCGATCGATTGGCGTATTTGCCGAATGCGTGCAGCGTTGAATCGCTTTTGCCGAGCGATGGTGTGCCGCCGCCTGCATCATCGGGAAAATGTTTGACGACTTCGTCGCTGCCGTCGTGAATCACGTTGGCTGGCCAGCGACCTGCAGCATCGCCGCCGCCAACGCCTGGCAGCATTGCGAAATTGGTGCCGCCTTCGTCGGTATAGCGCTTGCTTGCGGTTGCTTCGCCAGCCCGTCCCTCATGCGCGTGTATTACATGCCATGTTGTGCCTGCGCCGACGCGCAGCGATTCATCGTGGGCAATGCGACACCCATCGATGTTCAACGCGCCGGTGCCGTGGTTTTGCACGTTCGAAGCGACCGTGCCGTCGAGCGGTTTGCGCGCCATTACGATCGGCTCGTGTGCCGGTTTGAGCGCCGTGCCGCCCCAATCGCCATTGTGCGATTTCGGAAAGCCCGAGCCGTAAATCCACATCAACTGATCGCGGATTTCAAAACCCGCATCCTCGATGCCGCTGGCCATGCGGTGATACGTGCGCGCCGCTGCAAACGAAAGCAAGTGCGCGCCCGGTTTCAAAATGCGAAACGCTTCGGTCGCCCACTCTTGCGAAAACGATTGAAACGCGCGCATTGCGTTGGGGGTGAGGTCGTACTTGCCCGCTTCAGCGGCCGCGCTTTTGTGTCCGCCGTTCGGTCCCGCGTGTGGATCGTGGCTTTCGTGCGAACGCCGTTGATTCGCGCGGCGCTCAATATCCTCGCCATCCCACGCCTTGCCCATAAACCGAATGCCGTAAGGTGGATCGGTAACGAGCGAGTCGATGCTGTTGTTCGGCAGCGAGCGCATGACGTCGATGCAATCGCCCAAAAACAGTTGAGCATCGCCAATCAAAACGGGTTCGCTCATGCCGCACGCTCGCAGGGAAATAAAACTGAAACGACTACGGATTTACGGGCGTAGAGTTGCGCGAAAAATGTGCAAATTCTTCCCCAGAAATACGACAAAAGCGCCGTTTTATGCGGGCTTGCTGGCAGAAGAGAAACTGGATTGTGATTCCAGTTGTCGCGGGTTCGAACCCCGTCGGCCGCCCCATAAAAATCAATGACTTGCGTGCTGGTTGTGTTTACAGTGGGAAATAAATATTTCCCTGCTGGGGAAATAAAGCGCGTAATTTTCATGCTTCGCTCGCTTGTGTTTGTTTCAAGTGCTCGCAAAACTTGAGATAGCCCGCTTTGTCGTTCGTTTCAAGGAACGGTTTGGCTAGCGCGAGCGTCCACCAAGCGTTGGCGTACCAGGTGACGCCTTCGCCGTTCGTTCCCCACAGCCTTTTGATACCTATGCATCGCGAGAGCGATTCGATTGTTGCGTTGTGCGTTTTTTCGAGAACTTGCGTTCCGTTGGCAAAAATCCAATCAAGGTCGCCGGCGATTTTTTCGGCCTCGGCCTCCTCTTTCTTCCATTGCTCAAGCAGTGCGATTTGCTGCGTTTCGATTAACGACAGTTGCGATTCTTGGTACCACGAGGATTGGCCGCTGCCTTTAATGTGAAGCGTGAACTGCTGGCGTTCGTGCTCGCCGCCGCCGAATTTGTCGGCGTAGCTGCCGATCACAATAGCCTCACAATCGGATTGAAAGTGCCACATGTGCCGCCCGAGGTCTTTTGCGATACGAACTAGGTCGCCGTGGTGAAACTTTTGTTCCTTCATGCCGCAATCGTCCGTGTGTTCATCCGCACCGGCGCAGGGTTGTTGTGTTTCAAGTAGATTTCCGTCGTCTGTAGGCTCTTGTGGTTCAGGAGCTTTTGGATCGTTCGGCGATCGGTGCCGGCGTTGTCCATGTCGGTGGCGCCTTTGGCGCGTATGTCTTTGAGGCCGATGTCCTCAATGCCTTGGGCTTGCGCTGCTTTATAGAACATTCCCGCTAGGCCGTGTGATGTGTACGATCGCCCGTCATAGCGGTCGCCGTAGATAAAGTGCTGCACGTGCTTTGGCGTGCTGTCGATGAGCTTGGCGAGCTCGCCCTCGATCTTTACCAGCGCGCCGACGTGCGTTTTGCTGCGCGTGGTGTCGAGGTATCGCTCGCCGTTGCGTTCGACCACGTTTTTCCAGCCCATGCGGACCAGGTCGCCGGGTTCTTGCAGAGTGCGCCAGGCGAGCGTCATGGCGCGGCGGATGACGTTCGGTGTGGTCTCGGCGTTGTAGATCGCTAGATACTCGGCGTCCGTCACGTAGCGCGGGCGCTTGGGCGCTTTCTTGGGCATGATGACGTCGGCGACGGGGTTGTAATTCAGGCGACCGTTTTCAATGCCGAATCGATAGGCTTGCGAGAGCGGTGCCATTTCTTTGGCGAACTGGCTGGGCGCGTCAACGCTGCGCGCGTCGCGGTATCTTGCGAGGTCGTTGGCTGTGAGTTTGTTCGCTTGGATGTGCCCGAGCACGGGAATGAGGCAGCGATCCATATAGCCGCGATAATCGGCTAAGGTGCGCGCGCTGACGCGTGTCGGTGCGATCAATGCGATGTACCACTCCAGCAATTCGGCGACGCTGCCGCGCATGCTGGTGGCTTCGCCGCGCCAGACGCGGTAATCGTGGCATGCGGCTTCGTAATCGCGTCCGAAGTATTGATTGCCGCCGCCTTGTTTCGGCGATCGATAACGACCGTCTTTGTGCAGATACAAGCCCTTCGGCAATGGCCGCAAGGGATCCGCGTTGATTCGTTTACGCCCCATGGTGTTTCCTTCGTGCTTTGCTGGGGAGCGCCGCCAGGTTCAATTGGTTTTCCGAATCGTTGGCCGCGACGCTCTGCGTGAGTTCGCGCGAGGATAGCGGTTTGTCGCCCCGCTGGAAAGATTGCCACCACGCATCGGGCACGGCGGGCTGACGGTTTTTATCGATGATCGCAGGCGCACCCAACTCCCGCAGGCGGCGCACGATGGCGGCGGCTTGCGTGTAGCCGGTGAAGGCTTGGAGTTCTTCGACGGGGGCGCGCATGGGTTTATTGAAGATAGGGTTCGATTTGCAATAGCGGTTGGCGAAGTTCGAATCGCTGCTGCCAAGCATCTTCGTAGCGAAGTATCAAGTTGAAATCCAGTATTTCTGCGGTATGTTTGCCATGTGCTAGCTTGATGATTGGCGCGCGGCTCTCGTTAACGAACGAGACGCACGATTCCATTTCTTCGGTCCAATCGGTGCTTGCTTCGCGATAGATGCTTGGGTCGAACAAAGGTATCGGTTTTTGGTTGCGCGCAGTCGCCTCGCCGATCATTGTGCGAATCGCTATGGCGAGTGGTTTTAGTTTGAAGGCGATGGCGTACATTGGCCCTTAGGCGGCTTTCTGTGTTGGTGCTTTCGCTGTGTCGTAAAGCTTGATCGCGTGAACGATCGCGTAGCAGCACCACAGAAACCGAAAGGTGTAGCGCTCACATCTATACCATTCGTCGATTTCAAAGCTGAATGTGCATTCGCCTCGTTCAAAGTTGAAATTTCGCACGGCTTCTATAGCCTCAAACTGTTGTGCTTCTTCGTAATGAAGAATTTCGAAGTCAACTTCGTCGCGAAGCGCCTGTTTATCTTCTTGGCTCCACTCGCAGCCGTCGATAAAGTCATTTAGGTGGTACTCGATCATTGATCGAAATCCTTCGGGGCTCCATTCTTTGAAACCGTCTGGTCGGTCAATAGCTTCTAGTTTTTCTGACCAATAGCCGGGGTTGATGCGATCTTTGTGTTCGTCGGCTTTGCGGAAAAACTGAAACATGTCTTCGAGGCGTTGAAACGTGAAGCTGCCCATGTCGCCGACGTAGGCAAGATAGCCTGGCCACGTGACGATTTCATAATGCATGACGCTGCTTTTGCCTTTGCCGACGCGAAGGTGTCGATAGATGCCGTCGTCTCGCAGGATTTGTAGTTCGTGCTCGGCGACGTTTTTCGCGAACATTTCGTAGGTTGGGTGCGGTGTGCTCACGTGCTTATCCATTTCAATTGCGAAACGATGTCGTCGGGGACGTCGAAGTAGCCGAGTTTTCCTTTGAGCGGGAATGGTTCGCAGCGTCGCGGGGTGGTCATTACGTGGCCGTAGGGGCCGACGAAGTAGGGCGATTCGTGCGATTGCACACAGGCGGTGAGTGTGACTTTGCCGATAATCCGGCCAAAAGAATCAAGAATTTCGCTCGCGCTAGCGGCAATCGCCAAGCCGTGTTGTTGTGAAATATTCGTTTGAACGTAGGCGGCTTCGCGAGCGTAGTTCTTGAGCTCCATTGTTTTGCTCGCTTGAATCAAAACCGGGCCGCGCAATGAAGTCGGCCAAGAGCGATTCTCAACGGGCTTGTAGCCGTTCACGATGAGCCACGCCCACGGCTGGCGGATGGTGAGGCATTTCATACGATTGCCCTTGAATCAGTGCTTGGTTCTTCGGTCTCAACGATTGATGCGAGAAACAACAATTGGATAATGGTGTTCGGCGCTTCTTTGGCGAGCGTGATCGCTGCTGTGGTGTGGGTTGTTTTGTCGCGCTGGGCTTTTTCGTTCGCGGCTTTTGTTGCGGCGGCAACGCGCTCTGCGTAATGCTTACCCAGTATGGTTTGCGCGGCGTCTCGCGCTTCGTAGAGTTTGGCGGCCATTTGAATTGCGTTCATACCTTGATCTTAAAAGCAGTAAGCGCTTTTCTTGCTGCGTCGATTTGGCTTTCCGATTTCGGTGCTTCAAGCATCCAAACGCAGCTTTTGCCTTCGATAACGGCGGTGCGAAAGATCACATTTTTCTTCGCGCCTTTTGCCCATTTGATTGCTGCTTTCACCATCGCATTCGCTGCGCCGCGCGACGGGCATTCGGCCATGTCGCCGATCTGCATTTGGCTCAAGATCGCGTCGTACTTGCTCGCCATGTCGTTGCGCGGACCGGGGTAGGGCACGTTGCGCTTAATCTTGATTTCATCGGTGTTGATGAATGATCGTTTCGATGGTGGCGGCGAGTACATAGCGTGCGCCGTGCCCACCAACAGCGGGGAGTTCGTTTTGCGGGTCATGCGTTGGCCTTCGGTGCGATCTTTTCGCATTTCGCGAGCACGATGTCGCGCGGGTTCGCGGCTTTGATGTTGTGCTCAAACTGCCGCACAAAGGCGACGCACGCCGGTTGGTTGGGAAATGCGATCATCCTCACGGCGCTTGCATGCGCGCTGCCGTTGTTGGCGATGAAGACGATAGTGATGAGGGCGTGCCACATGGTTATTCGTCGTTGAAGTTTTGCTCCGCGATTTCGTGCTTTGCCGTACCACCCAAGTTGCTGAACGTCTTTCCGGCTTCTTCTTTTGCGGCAAGCCACGCGTCGTATTCTTTGACGATTTTTCGAGCGGCTTCTTGTTGAGCAACCGTGACATTCTGGTCAACCGCGTCTTTGCGAGCGTTGCTGATCGCCCAATCGCTGTGCGGT
>JBOFBL010000665.1:0-1597 GCA_051645545.1 Casimicrobium sp.
TCGCTTGTCGGAAGCATCGCAATCCATCACGCCGGATTCGTTATCAATCGTCGCACTCGGCGCCAAAGGAAAGCACGCAATGTCGCCGCGCGTACTCGCCACGGCGATTGCTGGCGTGCTGGGCATGTCGTCTTCTGCCGGCGTTGTCGCGCAGCCCGCGACTGCCAGCGCCGCAGAGACGACGCAGAAAAAGCAGGGTGAAGAAACCACGCTTAAACCCGTCGTTGTGAAAGAGACGGCAGAGGCTCAACTCGGCAAAGACGCTGTGCGCGCGACGACCACCACCATCGGCAAAGGCAACCAGCCGCTGCGCGACATCCCGCAATCGATCACCGTCGTTACTGAAAAACTCATCGACGATCGCAATCTCGACACCCTTCGCGACGTGCTCCACAACACGGCCGGCGCAACCTTTCTCGCGGCCGAAGGCGGCGAGGAAGATATTCGTCTACGCGGTTTTTCGCTCGCCACCACGGGCGATATCTTCCTCGACGGCATGCGCGATGCAGCGTTCTACGATCGCGATACGTTCAACCTCGATCGCGCCGATATTCTGCGCGGCTCGGCCTCGATGCTCTTCGGTCGCGGCTCGACCGGTGGCGTGGTCAATCAAGTGAGCAAGCAACCGCATAGCGTGACCGAACGCGATGTGTCGCTCACCGTTGGCAATCACAACTATCGTCGTATCGTTGCCGATCTCAATCAAAAGACCGGTGAGGACGCAGCGATGCGCGTCGTCGCGATGCACACGAAGGCCGACAACAACGGTGCCGGCAGCGCGATCGATAAGCAAGGTGTTGCTGGTGCGTTTCGCTACGGCATTGGTAACACCAACGAATTTCTCGCAAGCATTTATTACCTCGATAATCAAAACGGTATGAACTATGGCTTGCCGTGGATTCGTCCATCGAAGACCGATACGAGTGCGAACAACACGATCATTCGCGGTCTCGATCCCGATGCGTACTACGGCCTGGCGAGTGATTACAACGCAGGCAAGGCAACGATCGGCACGCTCGCGCACATTCATCGTTTCTCATCAAACACCGAACTCAAAACACAATTGCGTTACGGTGACTACGAACGCGATCAACGTGCGAGTGCAATTCGTTTCGCGCCACCGCCGGGCTACGTCGCACCGCCACCAGGCACGCCAACGCAACCATTTTCCGACGTTGCAAGCTTCGGCTCAAACACCGCATTCACGCGCGGCACCAATTTGAAGATCCAGAATCTGCAAACGATGCAAGCACAATCGGATTTGAGCAGCAAGTTCGCGGCGTTCGGCATGAAGCATCATTTGCTCGCGGGTATCGATCTCGCGCGCGACGAACGCGAAGTGTTTGCAGCGCGTTCGGCATTGCAAGGCGGTGTGACGCTCGTGAAACCCACTACGCTTGCGGGTACGCCATTTGATGGCGCAGTGGTCGACGAAGGCTCGCGCGTGCTGCGACGCTCGAACGATTTTCGAAGCGAAACGATCGGTGTGTACGTGCAAGACATGATCGAGTTCGCTCCTGCGTGGAAATTCGTCGGTGGTCTTCGCTACGATCGCATGGACGGTCGCTATAACGCGTATGCGATTCCGACCGATCAA
>JBOFBL010000666.1:0-2202 GCA_051645545.1 Casimicrobium sp.
GTCGTCGATCACGCCGTCGAGCTTCACCAGCGCCGTGTGGCGACCGACCGCATCGCCCTTCGCACCGCCGCCGATAAGACCGAGCAAATACGCGAGCAGGATCGCCACCAAGGCGAACCACATAAATTTCCAGAACAAAGACCAGCGGCGGCGTGCGCGCTGCTCTTTAATGTTCATCATCGCAAGCTTGGTGACGAGTTCGCGCTCCCAGCCGGATTGCGTTGGCATTTGATCGTCCATTTAGGCGTGTTCTTTCAAAAATGTGTGAAGCTGTTCTACTGAATCTATCAGAGCGAGAGAGCGCTCCGTTTTGAGAAGTTCTGGATCGTGCGCGCCGTACATGACCCCGATGGCCGCGCAGCCTGCGTTGTGAGCGAGTTGCAAATCGTGCGTGGTGTCGCCGATCATCACCGATTGCTTCGGCTCATGCCCCGTGAAATCGTAAATCGCATGCAGCATGCCCGGATGCGGTTTGGAAAAACCTTCGTCGGCACAACGCGAGGTCACGAAGTATTCGCGAAGCCCAAGCGTGTCGAACGCACGATCGAGACCGCGACGCGATTTGCCAGTGGCGACTGCGAGCAAATGACCGCGCTCATTCAAACTGCGAAGCATCTCGACCACACCGTCGAACAACACGATTTCGTTTTCGTGTGCGACGAAGTACGAACGATAGTGCTCAACGATATGCGGCAGATCTGGCTCGCGCAACGTTGGAATCGCATGCTCCATCGCTGCGCGCAAACTCATGCCGATGATGAACGAGGCTTGCGCGTCGGAGGGCACCGGATAGCCGGTTTCGCGTGTCGCATGTTGTAGCGCGCGCTTGATCACAGCGGTTGAATCGGCGAGCGTGCCGTCCCAATCGAAGATGATGAGTGGGTAATTCACTTCGCTGCTCCATACCAAAACGTCGCCAATTCTTTCGGCAATGACGCTTCGACCTTGATGACTTCGCTCGAAATAGGATGTTCGAATTCAAATGATTTAGCGTGCAGGAACATGCGCGTAAGACCGATCGACTTGAGTGCTTTGTTCCATGCCAGATCGCCATATTTGGTATCGCCCGCAATCGGAAAGCCCAGGTGCGCGCAATGCACACGAATTTGATGGGTGCGGCCGGTTTTTAATTCCGCTTCAACGAGCGACATCTCGGCGCGACGCTCGATCAAATTGAACACAGTGTGCGCGAATTGCCCCTCGTCTTTGTCGACATGTACACGTCGCTCGCCATCGGCCTGCGTGAACTTCGCGAGCGGCGCTTTCACATGCTGACGATCATTCACCCATTCGCCTTTCACGGCAGCGAGATAGCGTTTGTCGCCGGATTTCTCGCGCAAGGTGTCGTGCATACCCACGAGCGCAGCACGCGTCTTCGCTATGAACAACACGCCCGAGGTTTCGCGATCAAGGCGATGCACGAGCTCCAACAGCGCTGCCTTCGGTCGCGCCATGCGCAATTGCTCGATCACGCCGAAACTCACGCCGGAGCCGCCGTGCACTGCGAGCCCCGAAGGCTTATTAATCGCAATCAAGTGATCGTCTTCAAACACGATCTCGTGCAGAAAATCGCCGGTGAGTTGCAAATGCTCAGGCGCTTCAGCCATGCGCACGGGAGGAATTCTGATTTCATCGCCCTCTTGCAATTTAGTTTCCGCGCGCACGCGACCGCCGTTCACGCGCACCTCGCCCGAGCGCAAAATGCGATAGACGTGAGTCTTGGGCACGCCTTTAAGCTCGCGAATCAGAAAGTTATCCACCCGCTGACCAGCGTGTGCGATCGTGATCTTCACCCGCTTGACCGCGATCTGCGTTTCAGAAGCGACTTTTTCCACAGGCACCCGATTTTTCTGGGCGTTGGGCGCTTCTTCGTGCGATTTCGTAGCGATGCGACGTAAGTTATTCATTTAGCTTATAATTCTTAAGTTTTCTGTAATGCAAGAACGACGCACGCCGGACGAAGTACGGTGGAGGTCAAAAAGCGAATCGGAAGACATTTTCGGACCAGCATTCGGCGCATCCAACACTAAAACGATGGATTCGCAGGTCGGGCCAAGCGTTGTGTAGCCACCGCTACCCAAGCCGCCAACACCACGAAACGCATCCGAAGCACGGTTTCGCCGCCACCGAGTAAAGCGGCAATTTTAGAAGTTTGGCTACCGAGCCGCTCGTTGATGCGACGGCACCAGTTAGCGAAAAGCG
>JBOFBL010000667.1:0-5275 GCA_051645545.1 Casimicrobium sp.
GTCATCCAACCATCGGCACCACAGATCGTCGCCCTAATAAATTGGGCGATACATCTATTTATTTAGCTTATTGATGTAAATATTTAATCTGCTTATCGCCCAGATAAATCAGGCGATACGGGTGGAAGCTGAATACACATGATGAATAGAAGTTTTCATCATAGCCCGCAACACGATCGTAGCGCGCCGTTCGAGCCACGTGAGGCTGCTTCATATTTTCAATGCGTGAGCGCTACTAAATTTTCGGCGGCAGCTCGGAGAACACGAGCTTCGGTTGCCACTCGCGCCAGCGACGATCAAGTCGAAACGTGAGCACGCCTTTGTCATCCGCTTTGAATGATTTGATCACGCGACCGTCTTTCACAACGTCAAGCGTTTGGCCATTCGCCTTCGCGTAGCGAATTGGCAAATCGATGTTTTCGAGCGAGGGGAAGAAGAGTGTGTAGAGGATCCACCCCGCGACGTCTTTCGCGGCCATTTCCAATTGCCTGACGCATTCTTCGATCTCTGCATACTCGACTTCGTTGCTTGTAGGCGCCCACGCGGTCGCGATGCCGAGCGACGCTTTCATCTTTCCCTTCGGTTGATTGGTGCGAAATTCGGCGTCGGTTTTGTAGAACTCGTCTTTCAACGGCAATTCAATGAGGCCATCCGCTGCGATCTTGAGCGGCAGACTTTGTGCGTCGTTCACCAGCGCAACGCGAATGTCTTCCTGCTTCAGGCTCTCATCAGATGGCGTTATGCGCACTTCGAGTTTCACGCGATCCAGCTTCGAATCGCGAAAACGCTTGAGCCGTTCGTACACCGTGTCGTAGGGCATCACCGCCGCATTCTTTGGGCTCTTGACGATGACTTCGTCCATTCGCTGCGCGCTCGACGCTTCGTTTGTCATTGTTGGCGTTGCCGCGTTTTGCGCGATCGCGGCTTGCATTGAGTACAGCGATAGCGCGGCTGCGAGGAGAAAGGGGCGAGTCATGGGTGCGTATGATCGATCAAATCGAGCGAATAAAGAGACTCGGTTCGAACAGTGTCCCTGAAAAGAGTTGCGTTGTGGATGCAAAATTTCCTTGCGGCCACTTGAGTGCTCGCGAATTCAACAAAAGAAAAACCCGCCGAAGCGGGTTCCAGAGTCACCGACGATTCCAAAAGGAGGAAGTAACCGAATCGCGGATTGTGTGAGCCGCGAGGGCTCACACAGTTTGGAAATTTTTATGGCGAACCCAAGTTTTTTGCTTGAACTCGCCGCAACCGATTACCGGTTGTAGGCCGTCTCGCCGTGGCTCACAATGTCGAGACCTTCGCGCTGCTCGTCGTCACCGACACGCAGGCCGACGATCAAGTCAGCAATCTTGAAGGCGATGAAGGCAACGACCGCTGTCCACACCACGGTCAACGCGACACCTTTGAACTGAATCCACACTTGACCTGCGATCGAGTAATCCGCCGCTTTGATGACGCCAGCGGTCACCCAATCGGAGACGTAGCCTGGGCCACCGAGCGACGGCGCATTGAACACACCCGTCAAGAGCGCGCCCAAGATACCGCCGACCGCGTGAACGCCGAACACGTCGAGCGCGTCGTCGGCGCCGAGCATTTTCTTGAGACCGGTCACACCCCAGAAGCAGACGATACCCGCGAGGATGCCGATGATGAGTGCGCCCATCAAACCGACGTTACCCGCAGCAGGCGTCACAGCAACGAGGCCTGCAACTGCGCCGGAGGCAGCGCCGAGCATCGAAGGCTTGCCCTTCAAGAACCATTCGACCAAGATCCACGACATGACCGCAGCGGCCGTTGCGATGAAGGTGTTCGCGAACGCGAGACCTGCGGTGTTATTCGCTTCGAGCGCAGAGCCTGCGTTGAAACCGAACCAGCCGACCCAGAGCAGCGACGCACCAATCATCGTGAGCACAAGGCTGTGCGGCGGGAAGGCTTCTTTGCCGTAGCCCAAACGTTTGCCAACGAGATATGCGCCAACTAATCCGGCCACACCTGCATTGATGTGCACAACGGTGCCGCCCGCGAAATCAAGCGCGCCCCATTGCCAAATCTTGCCTGCTTGCGCGGTCAAGCCATCAACGAGTTTCGCATCGGTGTAGGCATCGGGTCCCATCCAGAACCACACCATATGCGCGATCGGGATGTAGCTAAACGTGAACCAGATCACAGTGAAGATCAGCACTGCGGAGAACTTCATGCGCTCAGCAAACGCGCCCACAATCAGCGCGCAGGTAATGCCCGCGAACGTTGCCTGGAATGCGAAGAACACAATCTCCGGAATCACGACACCTTTGCTAAACGTTGCAGCCATTGCAAACGTACCCGCCGCTGCATCGAAAAGACCTTTTCCGAACAAGCGATCGGTACCGCCGAAGTACGGATTGCCCGCAGTGAACGCGAAGCTGTAGCCGTAAATCAACCACAGTACCGAGACGAGCGAAAACACCACCATCACTTGCATGAGCACGGAGAGCACATTCTTCGAGCGCACGAGGCCACCGTAGAAAAGCGCGAGGCCGGGCAGCGCCATCATCAGAACGAGCAAGGTCGAGACCATCATCCACGCGGTGTCGCCTTTGTTCGGCTCCGGGGCTTTCGCGGCGGGTGCAGCAGCGGCGGGCGCTGCGGTTGAAGCAGCTGCGGCGGCCGGTGCTGCGGCAGCAGTAAGCGCTGCAATCGCCTCTTCCGGTTTCCACGCTTCCATCGGTTTAGCCGGATCGAAGAGTTTCACTTCAACGCGCCGCGCGGCAGCAGGATCGCCACCGGTTGCCGACGCGGCGGGCTTCACTAGCATGATTTGATCTTTGCCTAAACCCGCAGCAGCGAGTGCGTCGCGCACGGCGAATGCGCGCGCTTTCGCAAGCTCCGCGTTCTTCGCCGGGTCGCCGCTGGTGTCGGTGTAGCCAGACACCGTGACTTTCGTGTCTTTGCCTTTCAATGCGTCGGCGAGTTTCTTCAAACCCGCGCCTGCGTCAGCGGCGATATCCGCTTTGCCGGTTTCGAAATTGACGGTCACCGGATCTTGCGCGAAGGCGACCGCGGCAGTCAGCGCAAGACACCACGCTAATACTTGTTTAAACAGTTTCATTCTTGTCCCCGAAAAAATTAAAGCGCGTCTTCGCCGGTCTCGCCCGTGCGAATGCGAATGACTTGTTCAACGTCGAATACGAAAATTTTTCCGTCGCCGATCTTGCCGGTGTTCGCGGCCTTCTCGATCGCTTCGATCGCACGCTCGACGAGATCGGTTTTCACAGCAGCTTCGACTTTTACTTTCGGCAAAAAATCGACTACATATTCCGCGCCACGATAGAGCTCAGTGTGACCTTTTTGACGACCGAAGCCTTTGACTTCGGTCACCGTAATGCCTTGCACGCCCACGCCCGCGAGGGCTTCGCGCACCTCGTCTAGCTTGAACGGTTTGATAATGGCCGTGATGAGTTTCATGCTTTCCTCACTTAACTTTGCTTAGAACGTTTTGCTGTATTTCAAGAGAAGGTACGGCGTGGTTTTGCCGGTGAATTTTTTTCCGAAAGGCGTGTATGCATTCTTGTCCGCGTCGGTGCCCGTCACGCCGCCTTCGATCGTTGCGCCATTGCCGAAGTCGTAGGTCGCCGCGATCTTGCCGTCGGTGTAGCTCGCAAGATCTTTGTTCGGGCCTTTGAACCCTTGATAGCCCGCGTGCAACGTGAGTGTTACGTTATCGATCACTGGAATGGCTGCGGTTAAATCGACGTAGTACGTATTTTTCGAATCGGCGACACCGAACGTGTTGGTGAGCGAATGCGAGTACTTAAGCGTCGCCCACTTGTACGTGCCCGCAACGTAGAGCTCGGTCGTATCGGGATTGGTCAAACCTGGCGTCACGCGGCCCGTGTATTCGTAGCGAAGAACGCCCACGTCGTAATTGATGTCGCCAGCGCTGCCCTTGTAGCCCGCGTAGAGATCGATCTCTGTATTGCCACTCGAAACACCAAAGTCTTTCAACCAGCGAATACTGCTGCCCCAAGCGCCGACATAAAAACCGCTCGCGTGGCTGTAATCAAGTCCCGCTTGAATCGCCGGTTTGTAATCAGATTGGTTGAGGCCGCGATAGATGTATGAGCTTGCGACGCCGATATTGCCGGAGAAGGTGTGCTCGGGCGTGGGTGCAGGCGCTGGCGCAGGTGCTGCTGGAGCGGGCGCGGGCGCCGCAGTCTGCGCGTAGATCGGCGCGGAAATCGCGAGCGTTGTTGCGACGGCAACCGTCAATGAGCGGATACGAGTGCTGAGTTGTGCCATGAGGAAACCCCGAGAATCAAAAAATGAGAGATAAAACTTCAGTGTGCTTTCGCAACTGTCGTGCCACGACGACGATGGTTGCAATGCACCAAAAGCGCGCCGATGTAGGTCAGCTTATCTGAGTCGTTCGCGGTTTGCGTAGTTTTGGTGCGACGATTGTGCTGACGCGCACTTCGATGGTTCGTTCGCGACACATGAGGTATCGATGCACGGTTGGGCTGAGGCGATAAACTTCGACCCTATGACACTCGACGAATTAGTGACCCAACTACGCGAAGCAATGTCCGCCAACGCCGGCGCAGATTTGCAGAAGAACCTGCGTGCCACACTCAGCGCAGGATTGTCGAAACTCGACGTCGTCACGCGGCAGGAATTCGAGATTCAACGCGAGATGCTCGACATCCTTAGAAAGCAAATCGACGAGCTCACCGCGCAAGTGGAAACACTCGAAAAAACGCGTTCGAAATGAAATGAACTTCTTTCGTTATGGCCCAATTTAATTGGGTCGAGCGTCGATATATAGTTATTTTCAATAACTAACTTTATTCGCCGCAAGACCCAATATAATTGGGCTATACGTGACGAAGCTCGACTTCGTATAAATCATTTTTTCGTGTCGATCTCGCATCGCCGCACGGGCGTAAACGCTGCGCGCACCACTCACTTCCGTTCGTGGTGAGCTTAGTTCACCCTGAGCTCGTCGAAGGGAACCACGAACGTGCTTAAAACTTGATCACGCCGATCAATAGAAACGCATTACGGCAAACAGGCAACGCCGTGCGTAGCCTCGATCCATTGCAGGATTTGTTGTGGCGTGCGCAGCGTTGGAAACGCAGCGCTCGGCTGTCCCATCGCGCTAGTCGTCAACGCATCGCCCGAAAGCCCAAGCATCGCACGCAGCATGAGCAAACCATCGGTCAACGCAAGCGACTGACCGTCACCATCAAGATCGAGTTTGCGCAGCGGATCGTTCTTGAGCGAATCGAGATAAGTCACG
>JBOFBL010000668.1:0-4922 GCA_051645545.1 Casimicrobium sp.
TTACCGGTTGATATGCAAGAGCCGCAAATCAGCAAAGTCACGCTTGGCCCGGGTGGCCCCACGCTCACTTACGCCGTGACACACAATCAGATGGATGAGGAAAGCCTTTCCTGGTTCACCGATGACGTGATCGCACGAACTGCGTTGTCGGTAAACGGCGTGGGACGATTCGCCCGGATTGGTGGCGTGCAGCGAGAAGTGCAAGTCTACGTCTCGCCGGCCAAGCTCAACGCACTTGGCGTCACTGCGCTGGATGTATCACGTGCGCTCAAGCGCGTGCAACAGGACGCGTCCGGCGGTCGCGGGCAAATCGGCGGCAGCGAACAAGGAATGCGCACGATTGCCACGGTGCAACGTGCGGAAGAGCTCGGCAAGCTCTCCATCCCGCTGGCGGACGGGCGAAGCGTTCGCCTCGATCAAGTCGCCGAAATTCGCGACACCGTTGCCGAGCGCACGCAAGCGGCGTCGCTCGATGGTAAGCCCGCAGTCGGTTTTCAGATCTCACGCAGCAAAGGTGTCGATGAGATCACCATGGAAAAGGCGATCGTCAGCAAGTTCGACGTGCTACAAAAAGAAAATCCCGGGCTCGAATTCAAGCTCATCAAGACCAATGTCGAACACACGAAAGCGCAGTTCCACGGTTCGATGCAAATGTTGCTCGAAGGTGCGCTGCTTGCGGTGCTTGTGATCTGGGGATACTTGCGCGATTGGCGCGCCACGGTCATCGGCGCAGCGGCGCTTCCGTTGTCGATCTTGCCGACTTTTGCGTTCATGGCTTGGGCGGGTTACACACTCAATACGATCACGTTACTCGCGCTCGCGGTGGTTGTAGGAGTGCTAGTCGACGATGCAATTGTGGAAGTCGAGAACATCGCGCGACACATGAAAAACGGCAAATCGGTCAGAGAGGCCACCGAGGAAGCGGTCAATGAGATTTGGCTTGCCGTACTCGCAACCACCGCTGCGCTTGTCGTTGTTTTCTTGCCGACTGCGTTCATGAGTGGCACGCCGGGCTTGGTGTTCAAACAATTCGGCTGGACCGTTGTCGTATCTGTCATCGCATCACTCGTCGTTGCGCGCATGGTCACACCGGTAATGGCGGTTTGGTTGCTAAAGAACAAACCACACGACGCCAAAGAGGGTCGCGCGATGAACTGGTATGTACGTGTGGTTACGTGGTGTTTGCATCATCGCGTTAAGACCATACTCGCAGCGATCGCACTGTTTATCGGTTCGCTTGCGTTGATTCCATTGATGACAACAGGGTTCATCCCGGCGAGCGATAAAGGCACGAGCACAGTGGATATCGAATTACCGCCCGGAACGCCGCTGGACACCACAATGGCAATCGCGGAAGAAGCGCGCCAAACAATCGTGTCGGTGTCCGGCGTACGAGGCGTGTTCATTACCGCTGGATCGTCGCAAGGCGCAGCCGATCCACGGCGCGGCAGCGCGGGTGAGATACGAAAGGCTTCGCTCAATGTGTTGCTTGCCGATCGCGACACTCGGGTATCTCAGCAAGAGATTGAGAACGCGCTTCGTCCTCGTTTACAGGCGATCCCTGGAATCCGTTGGTCAATCTCGGGAGGCGGTCCAGGCGAGAAACTGCAGCTGATACTCGCGAGCCAGGATGCGGTCGCGCTGAAGGCGAGCGCCGAGGAAATTGCGAAGCAGATGCGGGACTTGCCGTTCTTGAGCGGCGTTACCTCGAACGCCAGTTTGGAGCGCCCCGAAGTGACGGTACGTCCGGACTCGTTACGCGCAGCCGAGCGCGGCGTCACCACACAAGCAATTGGAGAGACGCTGCGCGTCGCAACCAGCGGCGACTTCACCTCCGGGCTTGCAAAGCTCAATCTCGATCAACGTCAACTCGATATTGTCGTTCGCTTTCCCGATGAGCTGCGGCAGGATGCGCGCAGCATTGCGACGCTTCGCGTCGCCGGGCGAGAAGGACTCGTACCGCTCGATAGCGTTGCCGACATCACGATGGAAAGTGGTGCCTCGCAAATCACGCGATACAACCGCAGTCGCAACGTTTCGCTAACCGCCGATTTGGGCGGCTATCCGCTGTCCGCGGCGCTTGACGCAGCCAAAGCGCTACCCGCGGTCAAGGCGTTACCCTCGTCGGTTCGACTACTTGAATCAGGCGATGCAGAGGTAATGCAAGATCTCTTCCTAGGTTTCGCGATCGCATTGTTGACGGGCGTGCTGTGCAAGTACTGCGTGCTGGTATTACTCTACAAAAACTGGTTTCAACCTTTTACAAATCTTTCGGCGTTGCCGCTTTCGGTGGGCGGGGCGTTGGCTGCGCTGCTTGCTTTCGATGGCGAGTTGAACCTACCCGCCTTGATCGGCATCGTGATGCTGTTCGGCGTGGTGACGAAAAATTCGATTCTGATCGTCGACTATGCCTTCATCGCAATGCGCGAGCATGGCTTGAGCGAAGTCGATGCGCTCGTCGATGCATGTCGAAAACGCGCTCGCCCGATCATGATGACCACGGTCGCCATGGTTGCGGGGATGCTGCCACTCGCGCTCGGGTATGGCGGAGATGCGAGTTTCCGGCAACCGATGGCAATTGCCGTGATCGGCGGATTAATCGCCTCCACCGCGCTCAGCCTGATTGTGGTTCCAGTGGTCTCAACTTATGTTTCATCGATTGAGCGATTTATTACCGGTCAACGAAAGAAGTCACGTCTGCCCAATATCAATCAACCTATGGGAATCGTTAAATGAAAACTACCACTCTCGCATGCGCCTTTTTCACATCAGCTCTACTGCTTGGTTGTGCCAGCACACAAAATTCAGCGGATTCGAATTCGAAGGCAGCGCCGCTGTCATCGGAGGGCGTTCCTTCAATTGCGGTCGCCATTGAGTGCGGTAAGTGTGAGGTTTCACCCGACATCACCAAACGAATTCGCGAGAGCTACATGAACGCTGCGGGCGTAGCGGGTGCGCGTGTATCAGCAACGGAAACTGCGACACTTCGTATCGAATCGTTCTCGGATCGTGGTGCGGGTCGTTTGTTGATTGCCGCGATTGCAGGTCCCGTTGCTATGATTTTCCACGTCGATCGCATCAAAGGTACGCTGGTTGCGAGTGGCGCTCAGTTTCCAATTGATGAGACGGCGAGGTTTCCGTTTACTACGATTGATTCGGTAGCCAACGATGTGGGGGAAACAGCGTTCAAGCGACTTGCAAACAAGTAGGCGAAGCGAGTCAAAATCTGGTGGCGACGTCTCGAATACAAATCACTCACAATCACTTCGAAAGCAATCTTTGAAATTACCGTGGCAGCATTTCAGCAAGGACTCGTTGATTTTCCGACTCGTGCTCTTGGTGCTGGGTGTCGCAGTGCTCTCGCTCGTGCTGCAAGTGCTAGTCACGCTGAGTTTCATCCGGGTACTGGCAGGCGACTTCGCTGCCGTAATGGCATCAACTGTAAGGCACGAGCGCACATTGCTGCTTTCCGCAGGAGCCGAGTCGCGATCTGCACTCGCTGCGCAACTGTCCAATGTGCGTCACCGAGTGAATCGCTTGCGCACGTATGACGACGATCCGCCGATGGCCCCTCAAAGATTCCCTTCGTCGCGCATCAACGAAGATCTGCAAGCGAAGCTTGGTCCCGACATTCGAGTGTCGATGCGAACCGCACTGGGTGCCCCTATCGGGGTCGCTATTTCGTTTCGCTTCGATGTTCAAGGCGAGATTTGGGAGATTGCGCACGAACCGAGCTCGCCGATGCTTGTCGCAATCGGCGGGGTGGTCGGCTTGCTCATGTTGATTGCCGTTGCCGTGATCGGCGCAGCGGCAGTCGGCGTCTCCTTGGTTAACAAGCCTCTGCGTAATCTATCCTCACAGCTTGCGCAGCGAACGCGCGTAGTCGATCCGCTCACCGTACCGCCACGTGCCGGCAGCGAAATTCGTGAACTCGTGACATCGTTCAATCGGCTCGTGGAATCCAACATCGAGGTCGAGCGCAGCAAGCAACAAATGCTCGCAGGAATCAGTCACGATTTGCGCACACCGCTGACGCGACTTCGCTTTCGAGCCGAGATGTCTTGCGACGCCAAAGCGCTGGTCGATATCGATCGCGATTTGGATGCACTCGAGAGAATAGTGAAGCAGTTCATCGGCTATGCGCAAAGCGAGAGCCATGTTGGATTCGGTGAGCCATGGCCGCTTGACGAGGTCGTTTCGCGAATCGTCTCATCCTACGCAACCCAAAACCTTGCGGTGTCGTTCAAGACGAGTGATGTCAATATCGCAATGCCGGACCTTGCGATTCAACGAGCGCTGACCAATTTGATCGACAACGCACTTGAATATGGACGCGGTGCGGTGGAAGTAACACTGCATTCGCTTCAAAATCGAGCGGCAACAGAAATCCACTTGACTGTGTGGGACGATGGCGAGGGGATGACCGAAGCCGAGTTTGCCCAGGCGATAAAACCGTTTTCTCGTCTTGCGCACGATCAGCAAATCGCGGGACACTGCGGCCTGGGCTTGGCGATCGTGGCACAGATTGCTGCGCAGACTAACGGCACACTGAACCCCGCGCGTGGACTCAATGGTCGCTTTGGAATTTCAATGGTTTGGTCGCAATCGAGTTGATTGTGTTACAGCTTTGTAAAAAAAATTCCTATTTAACTGGGTATATAGGCTGATTTCGTTACTTATTCACCTATCATTGAAAATAGCTGACGGCCCAAATTTATAGGACGTTAACGTATCAGACTGTAAAGAACTAATTTATGCTTTCACACTATGGAAGCAGCAGAAACTCACATCTTCGTCGTCGAAGACGATCCTGCGATGCGACAGATGGTGTGCGAATATCTCAATGCGCAAGGCATGATGACAACCGCGCTGGCAAGCGCTGATGAACTGTTGCGTCGCATACATAAATTGCGTCCTGATCT
>JBOFBL010000669.1:0-2666 GCA_051645545.1 Casimicrobium sp.
CGATTCCGCCCGTCGCACGCTTTGCGCGACGCTGGGAAGAACACATGAAGGGCATGGTTCTTCCGGGCACGATGTGGGAAGAATTCGGCTTCAATTACATCGGCCCGATCGATGGTCACGATGTCGATTTACTGGTCGACACGCTCGACAAAATCAAAGACAAACCGGGCATGCAATTCCTGCACGTACTTACGCGCAAAGGCGCGGGTTACGAGCGCGCGGAAACCGATCCGATTCTCTATCACGGCGTGGGCAAGTTCGATCACAGTGTGGGCATTACGCCGAAAGCTGCAAAGCCGACGTATTCGGAAACCTTCGGTAGCTGGCTCTGCGATGTTGCGAAGAACGATCCAGCGCTCGTCGCGATCACGCCTGCGATGATCGAAGGCTCGGGCATGCAGCGTTTCGCGAAAGAGTATCCGTCGCGCTGCTTCGATGTCGGTATCGCCGAGCAACATAGTGTGACCTTCGCCGCCGGGCTTGCGTGCGAAGGCATGAAGCCGGTCGTTGCGATTTATTCGACGTTCTTGCAGCGGGCGTACGATCAACTCGTGCACGATGTGGTGTTGCAGAACTTGCCGGTCGTCTTCGCGATTGATCGCGCAGGCTTGGTCGGTGCCGATGGGCCGACGCATGCGGGTTCGTTCGATGTCGCGTATCTGCGTTGTTTGCCGAACATGACGATCATGAGTGCGACCTCCGCCGCCGAGACGCGCGCGATGCTCTCGTTCGCACTCGACATGAAATCGCCAGTTGCGGTGCGTTATCCGCGTGGTGCTGCGCATGGCGAACCCGACGCTGCGATCTCAGCGATTCAGCTCGGCAAAGGCGAAATCGTGCGCAAAGGTCAGAAGCTTGCGATGCTCGCCTGGGGCTCGATGTTGCATCCCTCGCTCGTCGTTGGTGAAAAACTAAACGCAACCGTTGCCAATATGCGATTCGCGAAACCGCTCGATGAAGCGCTGATCCGCGAACTCGCTTCGACGCATGACATACTCGTAACGATTGAAGAATCGAGCGTGCAAGGCAGCGCCGGAAGCGCCGTTGCGGAGTTTCTCGCAGCGAATCAAATCAAAAACAAACTCGTGCAAATCGGTTTGCCCGACAGCTTCATCGATCAGGGCGATCCGGCGTTGATGCTCGCATCCGTGGGGCTCGACGCGGCGGGTATCGAGGCGACGATCCGAAACGCAGTTTAGTTTGCGCCTCGTCTCGGCTTGTGGGAGCGCGCTTGCGCGCGAATGCCTCTCTACATCGACACTTTTTTGCGTCACGCGCGATCGCGGTTTCGCGCGCAAGCGCGCTCCCACAAACTGCTTGGCTGCGTTTCAACAGTTCATGAAAACTGCATCTAAGAACTAGCGGTAAAAGCTATATTTCACAGGGCGATGACGTAATAAATATTATTTATCGTAAAAAAAGTTTTTCTCAAGCACCGCCCAACAAAATAGGGCACTATCTGCCATGGCCGTTAGCCTTTTTCAGCAAGTAACGATCAAAAAACATCGTCGCTGCGGCGAATTGGTAATCCTGGTTGTCGCGTTTCGCGAAGCCATGACCCTCATCTTCCGCGAGCAGATACCAAACGTTCGTTCCGCTCGCGCGTACTTTTTTCACGATCTGCTCCGCTTCGGTGTAGACAACGCGAGGATCGTTTTTTCCTTGCGTCACGAGGAGCGGCACTTTGAGTTTGTCTGCATGGGTGAGTGGCGAAATCAAATCGAGAAAGCGACGCATCGCAGAATCCCGTTCATCGCCATACTCGCTACGTCGTAAGTCGCGACGATAGGTTTCGGTGTTTTCAAGAAAGCTCACGAAGTGCGAAATGCCGACCGAGCTGTAAACCGCCGAAATGCGTTCGTTGTACGCGATACCTGCCGCAAGTGCGACGTAGCCACCGTAACTGCTGCCCATGATCGCGACGCGCGAGGCATCGAGATCGGGTTGTGTTTGAATCCAATCGAGCAGGGTGCCAATGTCGCGCACGGCGTCCTCGCGTTTGAAACCGTTGTCCGCTTCGCGAAACTTTTTCCCGAACCCGCTGGAGCCGCGAATGTTCGGGTAAATCATCGCGATACCGCGCTCGTTGATCCAGTAATTCATGCGACCACGAAACCCCGGACGCGATTGCGATACTGGGCCGCCGTGCACATTGATGATCACCGGAAACTTAGCCGACAGCGGACGCGGCAGAGAACGCGGCGGGCGATGAATGAGCCCGGTGATCGTCATCCCGTCGAAACTCTTCCACGCAATCGGCGCGGCCTCTGCAAACGGTCGATCGACATCGAGCACCGGCGCGTGTTGCGTCCAACGCAGCACTTGTTGCGCATCGACGTCGATCGAAAACACTTCACCGGGCGAATCGGCGGATTCGATGGTGAGCGCGAGATCGCGGCCGTTCTTATGCCACGAGACCGACGTGATAAGTCCCGGTGGCAGTTGCGGCACGACGAGTGGCGTCAAGTCTTCGGCGAAGAGTTTCAGTTGCGCAAGGCCGTTCACGTTGATGAGCACTGCAAGTCGCCCGTTGGATTTCGACACGCTCCAGGTGTCCACATCGTGCGGAAACTTCTTCGTAATCCATTCGCGCTCGCCGCTGCGCATGTCCGTTCGCGAGAGTTTCACGAAGTCTTCATCGACCGTGCGGCGATGAACCCAACGAT
>JBOFBL010000670.1:0-1309 GCA_051645545.1 Casimicrobium sp.
TTGCTCGATCCTAAGCGGCTTGAGCTGGATACGGCGCAATAACTTGATCGCGGCCAGGGCCGCTCCAACCGGAAAAAACAATGTCCTACGCCATGCTCATCACGATGATGCTCTGCTTCGCGCTGACGATTTCGGTCGCAGTGTCGATTGGGCTTGCATCAATCGTCGGCATTCAGATGTCGAATGCGAATATGTTGATTTCGGTGAAGGAGATGTTCTCTGCGATCAACAAGTTTCCACTCGCGGCGATTCCGTTTTTCATTCTTGCAGGCAACATCATGGAGACCGGCGGCATCTCGCGTCGCTTGGTCGATTTCGCAAAATCGATCGTCGGCGGCGTGCAGGGCGGCTTGCCGATGACTTGCGTGTTGACCTGCATGATCTTCGCAGCAGTGTCGGGTTCGTCGGTGGCAACCACGTTTGCGATCGGCGCGATTTTGATTCCGGCGCTCATCAAACATAACTATCCGCGCGAATGGGCCGCAGCATTGCAAGCGACGAGCGCCGAACTCGGCGTCATCATTCCGCCGTCGATTCCAATGATTCTTTATGGCGTGTCGGCAGAAGTCTCGATCGGTGAACTTTTCATTGCAGGCTTCGGGCCGGGTTTTTTGATCGGCGGCGGATTGATGCTCTACGTTTACATCAAATGCAAACGCATGGGCTGGGGCAAGCACGATGGCGATGGCCGGTTGCCATTTGTGACCGCGCTGCTTGACATTGGGGTCATCGCCATCGGTATCGGCCTTTTGTTGATCGGTAACAAACTCATTGGCCCGATGCTGATCGGCAGCGCAAGCGGCGCTGAAAACGCGGAAGCACGCAGCGATCGTTTAACGGATTTGATCGGTATCTCGCTTTTTGCTGCGTACTTCATCGCGCTCTCGCTCATTCCAAAAGTGCGCGCTGCATTGCACGGTCGCGCGGCTTATGCGCTCTTGATGCCGGTCATTATTTTGGGCGGCATTTACGGTGGCGTGTTCACGCCCACTGAAGCTTCTGCGGTTGCTGTGATTTACGCGCTCTTCGTTGGCATGGTTGTCTACGGCGAAATCAAGATCAAAGATCTCGCGCCGATCTTCAAGAAGTCGGTCGTGTCGTCCTCAGTGATCATGTTCATCATCGCGAACGCTGGGCTCTTTGCGTTCTTAATCACGCGCGCCGGGGTGCCCGATGCAATCGGTGTGTACTTGAAAGACGTGTTGCAAAACCCGTTCATCTTTTTGCTCGGCGTGAACGCGGCGCTGTTCCTGATCGGCATGTTCATCGAAACAAGTGCTGCGATCATCGTGCTCGCGCCGATCTTGGC
>JBOFBL010000671.1:0-1638 GCA_051645545.1 Casimicrobium sp.
CGTTCTCGTACGTATTGCGCGACAGCGATTCGAAACGCACGCGAGAAAGATCGACGCCCAATCGCTCAAAGTGATGTTTCGCAAAATCGGCCTCGGGCGCAGGCTCATTGGTTAAACGCGCGTCGCCACCGAGAAACACCGCACGCAACTTCGGATGCGTCGCAAGTAACGCCACGGGTTCGACCACGCGCTCGGCGGCGCATGCGAGCGGCGGCAAATACGTTTCCTGCGTGCGACGCGAAGCAAACGCGCCGCCGAGAATGAGCATGCCCTCGAAACCTTCAAGCGAAGCGGGGCTTGAGTGTTGCCGCTCCAGTCGCGCGATCAAATAGTTCGCAGGTGCCGTCCACGAAAAAAACACGAACAGCAACAACGCAAACACCGCCGATCGCCTGCCCCATCGTTTGCGCGAATCGATGTGCGACCTGAGCATTAACGCAGCGAACAGCGCAAATGCAATGATCCAACTGCCAGGATCCCAAACGAATGACGTTAATTTCGACAGCGTGTGCAACACGTAGCGTTACGCCGCCTTCGCAATCATTCGGTTCTGCAAGTACCAATCGTAAGTCGCGCGCACGCCTTCACGCAAGCCAATCTGCGCGCGCCAGCCAAGCGCGTGAATGCGCGAAACATCGAGTAGCTTGCGCGGCGTGCCGTCTGGCTTTGTCGGATCGGTGTGGATGCTGCCTTCGTAACCCACCACCGCTGCAACAAGTTTTGCTAGTTCGAGAATCGATAAATCTTCGCCCACGCCAACGTTTAAATGATCGTGCCCCGAGTAGTTTTGCATCATCGCGATCGTCGCGCGCGCCATGTCGTCGACATGCAGAAATTCGCGACGTGGCGTCCCTGTTCCCCAGATAACGACAGTGGGTGAGCCGTTGACCTTTGCCTCGTGCAACCGGCGAATCAACGCAGGGAGCACGTGCGATGTTTCCGGATCGAAGTTATCGAACGGGCCGTAAAGATTGGTTGGCATCACGCTAATCGCATCGAAGCCGTATTGCTTGCGATAGGCCTGACACATTTTGAGCCCCGCGATTTTGGCAATTGCGTACCACTCATTGGTGGGCTCCAATGCGCCCGTAAGCAGGCTCTCTTCGCGAATCGGTTGTTCCGCAAATTTTGGATAAATGCAAGATGAACCGAGAAAGCACAGTTTCTTCACACCATGCTTCCAGGCGCTGTGAATCACGTTCGTTTGAATCGCCAGGTTCTCGCGCAAAAACTCCGCAGGAAACGAATCGTTTGCTTTGATCCCACCGACCTTTGCTGCGGCAAGAAACACGTATGCCGGTTTTTCTTGCGCAAAAAAATCTTCGACGGCAAGCTCATGCGTCAAATCGACTTCGCTTCGCGTTCGCAGTACTAAAGCGCTCGCGCCCATCGCTTTGAGCTCACGCACGATCGCAGAGCCCACTAAGCCGCGATGTCCCGCCACGAAAATTTTTGCCGCGAGATCCATGCGCTAGCTTGGTCGCCCGACTGCGTAGCCGGCGGACTTGAGCATCACATCGCGCTTTGCTGAAACAAGATCGGATTGCACCATCTCCTTCACCATCTCGGCGAACGTTGTCGTTGGCGTCCAGCCCAATTTGTTTTTCGCATGCGCGGGATCACCGAGCAGCGTTTCAA
>JBOFBL010000672.1:0-8453 GCA_051645545.1 Casimicrobium sp.
TTGCATCGCCGACATCGCACGAAGCGGCGAACGCTTTCACGCCACGCGCTGTGATTTCGTCGCGTGTTCGGGTAAGCGCGTCCACGCCACGTGCGCAAATTGCTACGTTTGCCCCTTCATCTGCGAACGCAAGTGCGATCGCACGACCGATGCCTTTCGAACCGCCGGTCACAATGACGTTTTTGTTTTTGAGTTGCAAGTCCATGAGATCTACGCGGAAAACTCGGTCAAATGATTAAACACATGCATCGCGTGCGCAGCGGCGTAGCTTTGTTTGTCGAGATCACCGTAAGCGAAATGCGGTTTCAATGCACCGTTGAATGCATCGAATGTCGAAAGCGATTTCAGTAAACGATCAAGCGCTGCGTCTTGATCGCCATTCGTCGCCAGCGTCGGCGCACCGGGAATCACTTCAGTCAAACCATGCTTCATCGCGCCCTTGGCTTTGAAGACAGCGAACGCAGCCGCGCCTGCAGTCGACTGGAAGAGGGCGGATTTCGATTCCGGAAAGCCGGTCATCGAGTATTCGATGCTCTGCGCGAGATGCTCGAACACTTGAGCGGGCGTCCATCCACCGACGGGTTTGATCCTCGCGCCTTTGAATTTCGAAAGCGCGTCGGAGGCAGAGGCGACGGTTAGTGGTTGCGCGCCGCTCGGCAGCACGAACCAACCTCCGGCAGCGCTCGCGACAAGGATGCCGCTCACGCTGACTAGTGTGCGTCGTTTCATGATGGACTCATTGCTTCATAGATGCGACTGATTCTAGGTCTGCGCTTCTTGACATGCGTCGGTTTTAAGTCCGTTTGTGTTGTGTAAATCAACTATCTTTTGTATCGCCCAATTAAATAAGTAAAAAATGATATTTTTGTACTAAAACAACAAAACACGAAAAATACGTATGTGCAATGCTGCATTGGGCGATAAATAAAAAAGTTAATAGTTCAATCTTGTGAATGTCCATTTCGCGCAGCGTATCGCGTCCTCTACGACATAGCCTCTCGCTTCAATAAAAAGGAAACGCTGTGAACTTCAATAAACGCTCTCTTGCCTATCAACTTCAAATGTCCGCGGTCATATTGCCACTGCTCGGACTCATGTGTGCCGCAAATCTTGGCGCGCAACCTGCCGGTTCGGCGTCCGCCTTAAAAATTGACAGCCCACGCACCCCCGCGTTGCGCTCGCCGGTCGCCGTTTATGCGCAGCCAGATTTGATCGTCACCAACGTGGCGCTCGGACCAGGCGCGATCCACGAGCTCGTGAGCTACTGCGTGAAAAACATCGGTCTCGCGCCATCTAAATCGGGGCAAGTGACCATCGGCTTCGGCGGGCAATGGCGTGCGCCGCAACCCGCGGGGCTCAATGTGGGGCCGCCGTATGCCTTCGAGCGATCTAGCGCAACGTCAGTAATCGCGCCGGGCGCGCAAGAATGCAAATCGGTGGATTCCACCATTCGGTTCGATCAAAAATATCGGGACAGCTGCATTGATGTCACCGTTATCGCAGACGCAACCAATACCAATCGTGAATCGAACGAAGGCAACAACACCGCGAAGTTTTCAAGCTGCAATCAGCCACCCATTGTGTTCCCGCGTGGCGCAGCGAGTAGCCTCATGATTAAAAAATAGGTGGACGTACGTGCGCTATCGAACACTGATTGATGTTTGCAAATATCGATCGCGAAGGGCGCTTCGCGTGTCCGCGCCACTTTGCTTCGTGCAGCTAATCGCGGCACGTCGCGGTCGCTACGAGACATTCGTTTGCGGCGTTCTCAGTAAGTTGAGCCGTTTGGCGCGCTCGATACACGCGCCCAGATTTGCGTGATCCTCGCAGGGTTGCCATTCATCGTCGTTGCGTTGAGTTCAACACGGTGTTCGATGGCGAACGCCGCGAGCAAATGGTTGAACCATTCTTGTGGGTGATGCCGAACTACGCCGCCATCGGGCAGTAGAAACGTTCCATAGTGACCGAACGTCGCGGCATTCTCTTCGTATCGTTTGCGGTTTCGTTCGTCGTTTTGCAATGCGTAGTCGCTGACGATCAACACGCCGCCCGGTCGCAACACGCGCGCGAGTTCCGCAATCAAATTTCGTTGTGCAGCGTCCGACGGAATGCAGGTAAGTACGGCGAAAAGCAAAACCGCATCGAAGCTCGCATCATCGAACGGTAAACGCTCAGCATCATGATGCGCAAAATGCAGCTCCGGATAGCGTGCCTGCGCAGTGCGAATCATTTCTCTCGAATAATCGAGACCTTTTAGGTCGGAATATCCCGCTTCGAAAAGCTCGCCGCAGAGTCGCCCGTAACCACAACCATAGTCAAGGATCGTCGCGTCACGCGGCACGCATTGCGAGAAGCGCGACACATCAAGCGGATGCGCGAATTGCTTGGTCGTCGCCGATTGATCCCAGAACGTCGATTGGCGCGAGGATGACATCTGGCCATTTTGTCGCCTTTGGGATGCAATGTGAAGAGGTATGCTCGAGCCGGGAAATCTTAGGGCGGGTACGCGAGCTGTTCCCCACCATCGTTGCGTGCAATCCAATGGTGGATCACGTTTCGTGTATTCGCATTATGCGGACACTGTGGCTTTTGACGTGCGCTTCACTTTGGTTGCAGGACGCTTGCGTGCATGCCAAAGATCGTAATCCAGCTGCATGCCGCTCGGAAGTGCCAGCCAGTGGCGCCTGCTGCGAGCACGGCGCCCGTGACGATTAACGCTCTGCGTTTCATAAATCGCTCCTTTGGTTCGGAAGGTTCAGCTAGCCGGAGGCAAGCATGGAGACCTCGAAACTCTAAAAAGTAATTTGAACTGTTTGGATCCCAATTGAAATAGATACAGGCGAAAGGGAATTCTGAATCAAACCAAAAACGTCGTTCTGCTTCTTTGGCTGAAATAGTCGGTTGATCCGAAAGGCTTCGCGCTTGCAGTTTCCTTAACCTCTGAGTCAACAAAAGAGTTATGCCGATAAAATTAAAGTCGCCGACGCTAGTGATTTCTGACCAATCAGAATACGCTGCACCATATCACCATGCTGGAGATCACTTAATAGGGGCTTGGGGATACGGTCTCGGTCACTTGAACACGGATTTAACTAAAGCAAACAACCATCTTTGGGAAAAGTACAAGCGAAAGACTTGGGAGAACATCATTGTCGCTTGCCATGGACTACCAGGGTTTTTACACCTTTGCGGAGGCATTCATCTAGGTAATGTGGCCGTATTTGCTGGTATGTTGAAAGATCGTGCTTGTGACATTTGGCTTGTAGGTTGTAATGTCGCAGCCAAGGCTGGCACATTGGACGGTATGAACATTGGCCTCGCGCTAAAGTTGACCCCTTTGCTTGAAGGTAATACCGATGATTACTATGACTATTACCGCCGAACATCGTTTTTGAACTGCTTCTCTAGCGATGTCAACGATGATTTGACTCGGGTGAGCGATTTATCGACAACCTCTTTCTGCGCTCAACTCGCGCGAATGTCGGGGGCGAATGTGTGGGCGAGCCCACACATTCAATACAGCGCGAAAGACGGTACTACGTTTTCAAAAAGAACATATCGGCATAACCAAATCGGAAACTACGAGGGACAGTTGATGTGTTTCAAGCCAGGTCAGGCCGCAAAACGTGTTCGCAATAATGCGCCGCACATTCCTGGTAACAAAAATGACTGGGAATGAATAGTTGCCCACTTAAGGTGGGCACTGGGCGCGCCGCCTAAGAGGCTAACTCTGAACCGCCCCGGGAATTGCGGAGGCTCCTAAACTTGAGAGATAGGAGTCGAGATGAAGAAGAGTAGATATTCCCCGGAAGTGCGCGAACGAAGTGCAAACACTTAGCTCACGTACTCTCGTAATCACCGACTCATAATTCGGTGCGTCGAGCGCGTGGCTAGTAGGGTGCGCTGAAAACGCACCCTACAAGTCGCACGAATTACCGATAAACCGGAAACCGCGAACAAAGCGCAATCACTTGCTCACACACTTTCGCAATCACCGCTTCATCATTCGGCGCATCAAGCACGTCGGCGATGAAGTTGCCGACCATCTTCGCTTCGGCTTCTTTGAATCCACGCGTTGTGAATGCGGGAGAGCCTAAGCGAATACCGCTTGTGACCATTGGTTTTTCGGGATCGTTCGGGATCGCGTTTTTGTTGCAGGTCATGTGCGCTTTGTGCAGGAGCGCTTCGGCGTCTTTGCCGGTGATTTTTTTAGCGCGTAGGTCGACGAGCATCAAATGGCTCTCGGTGCCGCCACTCACGATACGCAGACCGCGTTCAACCAAAGTCTTTGCGAGCACGTCGGCGTTTTTCAAAACCTGTTGTTGATACGTTTTGAATTCTGGCTTGAGCGCTTCACCAAAGGCGACCGCTTTCGCAGCGATCACGTGCATGAGGGGGCCGCCTTGCAGGCCGGGGAAGACGGCGCTGTTTAATTTCTTCGCGAGATCTTCGTCGTTGGTGAGGATGATGCCGCCGCGTGGGCCGCGCAAGGTTTTGTGTGTGGTTGAGGTCACAACGTGCGCATGCGGCATCGGATTAGGATAGATGCCCGCAGCGATCAAGCCCGCGTAGTGCGCCATGTCGACCCAGAGCTTCGCGCCGACTTCATCGGCGATTTCGCGCATCTTGGCCCAATCCCATTTGAGCGAGTACGCCGAGCCGCCGCCGACGATCATCTTCGGTTTGACTTCGAGCGCTTTGGCGCGCATCGCGTCGTAGTCGATCGTTTCTTTCGCAGTCAAACCGTATGCATGCGGCGTGAACCATTTGCCGCTCATGTTGAGCGCCATGCCGTGCGTTAAGTGACCGCCTTCGGCTAGCGAGAGACCGAGGAACGTATCACCCGGCTGCATGAGCACGAAGTAAACAGCGGTGTTCGCCTGCGCGCCCGAGTGTGGTTGCACATTTGCGAACTTCGCACCGAAGAGTTGTTTGATGCGTTCGAGCGCGAGCGTTTCGGCTTGATCGACGTATTCACAGCCGCCGTAGTAACGACGGCCGGGATAGCCTTCGGCGTATTTGTTCGTGAGCTGCGAGCCTTGCGCTTCCATCACAGCTTTGCTCGTGTAATTTTCGGAAGCGATCAGCTCGATGTGATCTTCTTGACGCTGGTTCTCGCGCTGTTCAATCGCGAAGATTTCGGGATCGACTTGCGCGAGGGAGGAAACAAAAAATTCTGGTCTTGCGTTCATGGGCTGTTTTCCTTTGCAATAAAAGCAATTCGGCACCGCGCACTTTTTAGTAGTGTGCAGTGCATGCCCAGGCGAACGGCTAGAGTTGCGAGGCGTTCGGTTCGTGCGGTACAGGCGATCGATGAAGCTCATGATGCCCGATGACGATGAAACGTTTTCACAACAGCGCGCTCCCTGAAGGTTCTCCCTCTAACGTGCTTAACTTTTAAGCAACGCTACGCCAGTTACGCGCATAGTTTCTATTATAAAAACTAATTTTGTAGCGAGACCGGCAATTTAACAAAAAACCCAACTTAATTGGGTCTAGATAAATTTAATTGCAATTCTCGCTAACTGCAAAATATTGTCGAACTACCCAGTTAAACTGGGCATTCCGATGAAACGTTGGAAGCTCTCTAACGCAGATCTATGGCGATCTATTCGTTGGTTACATCGTGAGTTTGTGTAAACCGTAGAAACAGAAAATTGCAACGCAGGTCGGTGGTAGCGCCGCCGCGAGTAGCCCAAGCGGGCTGATCGTCGAATCGCTGAATGAGCCCTTGAGGATTGAGTAACCCGCAGGATTCGGCGCGTTCGCAATCACTGTTAAGCCGCCACCTGTGACCGCACCTGCGACCACCATGTACTTGAATTCGTCGGAGAGCCCTGGCACCAGCGATGCAAGATAGGTGAGCGCTGCGTTGTCAGTCACTGCGGTGAGCGCCGTTGCGCCGAAGTACACCGCATCGGGCGAGAGCTTCGTCAACAGCGGTTGCAACCACCACGCTTGCTGTCCGCCGAGCACGACGAGTCCCGCGAGAAAGAAACCCACCATGAGCGCTTCTTTCAAAATCAATCGATCCTGGTAGCGGTCGTAAGCCGTCGCAAAGCCGAGGAAGAACAAGAAGATCCCCATGAACAGTGCGGCGTAATGCGCGAACACGACAACGCCCGCAAGGAACGCAAGGCTTACCATGACCACGCTCCACGGCACATCAGGGCGTCCGCGCGTTGCGTTGAAACCTACTTTCGCTAGTTCCTTCGAGCCAATGAGGGTGAGAACCAGTGCGTTGAAGCTCACGGCAACCATCGCTTCCCATCCGAAATTGAGGAACATGAATTTCGTGTCCCAGCCCCAGGTGGCCGCTACCATCAACACCGGTGGCGCGGCATAAGACGTCAGCACGCCGCCGATCGATACGTTCACGAACAGCACACCGACCGTGAGGTACTTAAGTCGCGTCGATATGTCCGAGTCCTTGAAAATTTGATCGCGAATCATCATTGCGGCGAGTGTCATCGCGGCGGGCTCGGTGATGAAGGAACCCATGAGTGGCACCAGTGCGAGCACCAAAAAATAAAACGCAAGAATTCGCTTCTTCGCCGTGATCGGCAATAGCGTCGTGATCGTGCGCACGAGCCAGGCAACGAAGCTCACGATCGGTTTACTCGCCGCGATCACCATGATCACGAAGACAAACATCGGCTCGGTGTAATTGCGCCCTTGAACGTAATCCACTGCTTCTTTTTTGCCGAGCGTGAAGAACATGAAAGTCACGAGTACCATCGCCCAGAAGCCGAATACCGCCTCAACTTCGCCCAAGAAATGAAACACGCCCGCATGATTCGGATAAGCATGCGAGAGACGTTCGAAATACTTCACGCTAAAGGTATGAAGTACCGCGATGGTGAATAGGGACAAACCGACGATCTGAAGCGTGGTGGGATTCATTGGGTTTTGCTTTACGTGGGCGTCAATTGCGCGCGTGAAAAACAGTGGAGATGTGTCGTAAATGCATTCTAGGCGCGATACCGATTAGTTCGTCTGAGCGTTGACCATACTTGTTTTGCACAAATTTTCCGGCAGTAGTCGCCAAGCGGGAAAACCCATCTTGGAGCACGCAAACGCGCCTCTAGAATTCTCTCCGAGCTGGGCGTTACGCCCTGATTCACTAGCAAAAAACAAAGAGCAAGCGCTCTGAATATCTCAACCCTCTGGAGAGACTATGCAACGTCGTAATTTCCTCACCAAAACCGCTGCGGCTGCCGCAACGGGCGGTGCCATTCTTGGCGCGCCAGCGGTCATTGGTCAATCGCCTGCCGTTCGTTGGCGCTTGACCTCGGGCTTCCCGAAATCGCTCGACACGATTTATGGCGCAGCTGAAGTGTTCGCCGATAAAGTCAGCAAGATGACCGGCGGCAAATTCCAAATCTCCGTACATGCTGCGGGTGAATTGGTGCCAATGCCAGGTCTGGTCGATGCGATTCAAAATGGCACCGTCGAATGTGGACACACCGCGCCTTACTACTACTTCGGTAAAGACGACGCGTTTGCGCTCGGTTGTGCGATTCCGTTCGGTTTGAACTCGCGTCAGATGACTGCGTGGCAGTACGAAGGCAACGGTCTGAAACTGATGCGCGAGTTCTACGGCAAGTACGGTTTCACGAGTTTCCCAATGGGCAACACCGGCGCGCAAATGGGCGGCTGGTATCGCAAGGAAATCAAATCGGCAGCTGACTTTAACGGGCTCAAATTCCGCGTTGGCGGATTTGCTGGCAAGGTTTGCCAGCGTCTCGGCGCAGTGCCACAAAACATTCCTGGCGGCGAGATTTATCAAGCGCTTGAGAAGGGCACGATCGACGCCTGCGAATGGGTTGGCCCGTACGACGATCAAAAGCTCGGCTTCAACAAAGTCGCTCCACATTACTACTATCCTGGTTGGTGGGAAGGCGGTCCGCAGCTCGATCTGTTCGTCAATCAAAAAGCATTCGACGCGCTTACGCCCGAGTACAAAGCGATTGTTGAGAACGCGGCCGCTTACGCGCACACCTACATGCAGTCGCGCTACGACGCACGCAACCCAGGCGCCTTGAAGCAACTCGTCGCTGGCGGCACGAAGCTGCATCGCTTCCCCAAAGATTTGATGGACAAAGCGTTCAAAGAGGCGATGGATCTCTACGCTGATATTTCATCGAAGAACCCAGCGTGGAAGAAGATTTACGACGACTACAGCAACTTCCGTCGCGAATCGAATCTCTGGTTCCGCTTCACCGAAGCGGGCTTCGATGATTTCATGCAAGCGCAGAAGCTGTAATCGGATTCGTTCGAACACTCTTGCGGTTTCGGTCGCACGACTCGCAGGAAGCCCGCGCAAGCGGGCTTTTTGTTGTCTATTGTTTGTAGGAGCGACCCTGGCCGCGATCAGTTTGTTATTTTGTGGGAGCGCGCTTGCGCGCGAATGACTACACAGACCGCACGAGCGCAATTTGAAGAGATAGTTC
>JBOFBL010000673.1:0-1604 GCA_051645545.1 Casimicrobium sp.
CGCTCGTCGATATGCGTCCGATCAAGGACACCTCGCCGTACGAAGGCAAAGAACTCCAGTTCAAAGTCATCAAGCTCGACAAGAAGCGCAACAACGTGGTCGTTTCGCGCCGCGCAGTGCTCGAAGTGTCGATGGGTGCGGAGCGCGATAAATTGCTCTCGACCTTGGCCGAAGGCTCGACCGTCACCGGAACCGTCAAGAACATCACCGACTACGGCGCGTTCGTCGATTTGGGCGGTATCGATGGCTTGCTGCACATCACCGATCTGGCATGGCGTCGCGTCAAGCACCCTTCGGAAGTGCTCACGGTGGGTCAAGAAGTCAGCGCGAAAGTGCTTAAGTTCGATCAAGACAAGAACCGTGTTTCGCTCGGTCTCAAGCAATTGGGCGACGATCCGTGGGTCGGTCTTGCCCGTCGCTACCCAGCGGGTACGCGTCTGTTCGGTAAGGTCACCAACATCACCGATTACGGTGCATTCGTTGAGATCGATTCCGGCATCGAAGGCTTGGTGCACGTCTCCGAAATGGATTGGACCAACAAGAACGTAGCGCCTAGCAAGGTAGTTTCGCTCGGCGACGAAGTTGAAGTGATGATCCTTGAGATCGACGAAGACCGTCGTCGTATTTCGCTCGGCATCAAGCAATGCCAACCGAATCCGTGGGAAGAATTTGCTGCCAACCATAAGAAGGGCGACAAAGTGTCCGGCGCGATCAAATCGATCACCGATTTCGGTGTGTTCATCGGTTTGCCTGGTGGTATCGACGGTCTCATTCACCTCTCCGATCTCTCGTGGACTGTGCCTGGCGAAACCGCTGTGCGCGACTTCAAGAAGGGTCAAGAAGTGGAAGCGGCTGTTCTCGGTATCGACACCGAGCGCGAGCGTATTTCGCTTGGCATCAAGCAGCTCGATGGCGATCCATTCAACAACTACACGGCGATGAACGACAAAGGCGCGATCGTCAACGGTGTGGTGAAAACGGTTGACGCTAAAGGCGCAGTAGTGACGCTTGAAGGCGAAGTCGAAGGTTACCTACGTGCCTCCGAGATCGCTCGCGAGCGCGTGGAAGATGCATCGACTCGCTTGAAAGAGGGCGAGACGGTCGAAGTGATGATCATCAACGTCGATCGCAAAACACGCAACATCAGCCTCTCGATCAAAGCGAAAGACTCTGCGGAAGAAGCCGAAGCGATTCGTGCACACGCCAAAGACGACAGCGCTGCGGGTTCGGGTCTGGCTGGTTTGGGCGCGCTGCTCAAATCTAAGCAAGGCAAGAGCGAGTAATTTCGCGATTGAGAATCGTGCGCAATGGTTCGCCGTTGCGCACGGTTTAAGAGAAGAGGGAAGTAACACCTTCTTTTTCCGAATGGATGCTCCGTTGAGCGTTCATCCGAAAACGGAAAAATGGATCCGAGGGGAGTAATGACAAAGTGACACGCTCAACGCTGATCGCACGTCTTGCGGAACGTTTCCCCCATTTGATGGCGCGCGATACCGAAATCGCTGTGCGCCTGATTCTTGAAGCCGTCGGCGACGCGCTCGCAAGCGGCGCGCGTGTCGAAGTGCGCGGGTTCGGCAGCTTCGCGCTGTCGCATCGCCCGCCGC
>JBOFBL010000674.1:0-2266 GCA_051645545.1 Casimicrobium sp.
TTCGATAAGATTTGTGGATGTTCACCACAGAAGACTTGAAAAAATGCCTGGAAACGCTCTCCGGGGACGAATTGATCGACCTTGAGGGGCGATCCGGTGTGCCGATCGCGACCATTTACAAGATTCGAAACGGCGAAACAGTCGATCCGCGATTGGGTACGGCCAACAAATTGGCGCTTGCGCTCGGTTTGGCGACCGATGCGAAGGTGGCCTGACATGAGCGACGATTTCGACGGCGCACAGCGCATCGTGTTCATCGTTGCGCACCTAGCGCCCGATGATCTGCGCGAGTTGATTCGTGCCGAACTTGCTGCGGGGCTGGCGAAGGATCGCGAGATGCGCAAGCTCGAACTCTTGGCATCGCTCAAGCGCGAGCCCGAAACCGAACCCCGGATGTCTCTGCCGATGCGCGCTGCGCTGGCGTGGGATGTGTTGTGTGGGAAGGGGGGGGTGTGAGCTGCCTTTCGCTTCATTTTCTGAGGGGGCGTGCCGCAAACGCCCTCGTTAACTGCCGCGCACAGAACCAATTGGCTGTGGTGTGCGTCAGCCCGGTGTTCAACGGCGGTCGTGCGAAGGGCGTTGGTATCGTCGATTCGCGCGCGTTGAACACAACCCTCAGAGGCGATGTCCTGCATCGGCATCGTTTCAACGCGGCGCAGCAACGGCCCGCGACCAAGCCTTTGCCGTTGCGCCCATTTGATTCCACGAGCCGAACCAACAGCGGGGCGTGCTCCGAGCAGGCTCGTGGCCTGGCCTGTGCGCGCTTTCGGGCGGGTGCGGGCTTTTTTTATTCGTTGATGGCGGTGTGTGATTTGTTGCATGCCGTCATTGTGTTTTTTTTGTTTGCAAGTTGTCGTTCCACGGGGTTCCATGAATCATGGAACGGCGTGGAACGACGGGTTTAAGTGGGGTTCGCTTTGAGTTCGCAATCGCCTTTGTTTTTCGAAGACGCGCTCGACGCGCTGCGCGTGACCGTGATGGAGCTTGGGGGCTACAAGAAAGTGGGCTCGGAGCTGCGCGCGGATATGTCCGTGTCGGCGGCTGAAACCTGGCTTCGCAATTGTTTGAACGGGGAGCGCAGCGAACGGCTGAATCCCGATCAGGTGATCGCACTGGCGCTCTTGGCGCGCAAGCAGGGCTCGGTGCTCTATCTGCAATTTTTGGCGCAAGTGCTCGGGTTCACCTTTGAGCTGATTACGGACGAGCGTGCGCAGACGGTGGCGATTCAGGGCGTTGCGAAAGCGGCATTGCAGCTTGAAAAGGCGATGTCGATCGCGAAGACGATGGGCGTTGATTTTGAAACGTTGGCGGGGGGCAAATGAGTGAAATTCGATTAGACCGTTGGTCGCTCGGCGCGGGGCATGTGCCCTGTTTTTCGTATGCGGAAGCGAGTGTTGCGCCTCGCGGTTTGATGGGTGTACTGCTCGCGTCCGTCACTTACGCTGCGCCGACGCGTGCGGCGATTCAGTGTCGAACGGTGGGCTTGTTTGTGGCGCAAGCGCTGCGCATTCAGGGCGGTGCGCGATGAGTGCCGCCTTAACCAACGCGCAGGCGGCGATTGAATGGGTGCCGCCGCGCCCGTTTTCCGATGTGCTTGCTTTTTGCGTGGCGCAGGTGACGAAGGGGAAGGGCGCTGAGCGGCATGGGGGGCGAGCGCCATTCATCACGCAGCCGTGGGTGGCTTTGGCCGATGCACATACGGTCGGGTTTCTCACCGGCCAATCCGAGAAAAAGTGGCATGAGGCGCACGGTTCGGTGATCGCGCGCGACGATGTGCGCTATTTGTGCGAAGTCGCCGGTGCGATCAATTATTCGCTGTTCGCGCTGATCTTGCTTTGCGATCGCGAGGTGGCAGCGAAGCGCGTTTCGCCGCATCGCGTGGGGCTCTCGGCGGATGCGTGGCTTGCTGGGGTGTGGCCGACTGTTGATGTGGTGGAAGCGCATTTGCGTTTAGTGCAGCCGCCCGAGAAGCCTGCGCCGGCGTTTCAGGATCGAGCGGTGCTCGTTCGGCTGATTCAGTTTCAGGTGTTGAAGATGGCGAAGGCCGCGCATGAGCGCATGCAGCGCATGGTGCCGCCGCTCAATGTGCTGCCGCTGCGGTTTCCGGCGCCCGAGCCGCCTGCTCGCAAATCGGAAGCGTATTGGTTGAGTCGGCCCTTTGCGTCGCCCTCAGGGGACACGCTTGACGTGCCCACGTTGAAAGATCAAGTGAAATGAAAACTTTTTTTCTTTGGTTTGTTGAGGGCGCGTTTCCGCGCGATGTGAT
>JBOFBL010000675.1:0-2720 GCA_051645545.1 Casimicrobium sp.
CCAGTTTTCATCGGCGCGTTAACTCAGCGGTACGAGTGCCTGCCTGTCTAGCAGGAAGTCGCGGGTTCGATCCCCGCACGCGTCGCCATTCCACTTCGCATCGCTGGCGCAATTGGCAGACGCACTTGCCTCAAACGCAGGATGTTCTCCGTTCGAATCGGAGGCGATGCACCAGATAACCCACGCCCCGGTGGCGCAACCGGCAGACGCTATCGCCTTAAAAGCGATCATGTTGCACGTTCGAATCGTGCTCGGGGCACCAATCACTCACATGCCCGCCTAGCCCAATTGGCAGAGGCGACGGCCTTAGAAGCCGTGCGGTCGGAGTTCGAATCTCCGGGCGGGTACCACCTTTTTATCGTCGATTAGCTCAGTGGCAGAGCATCCGCTTGATAAGTGGAAGGCCCTTGGATCGTTCCCAAGATCGACGACCAGTTTTCGCGCGATGGCCGAGTGGTCGAAGGCAACTGTTTGCAAAACAGTCATCATCACTGGTTCGAATCCAGTTCGCGCGTCCAATTCATTGCGTCTGTAGCTCAACTGGACAAGAGCATCGGTTTACGAAACCGAAGGCTGCAGGTTCAACTCCTGCCAGGCGTGCCACTTTCCAAGCCATTCCCCGATCGCCAAGCGGTAAGGCACCCCACTGTTAATGAGGCTATCGCACGTTCAATCCGTGCTCGGGGAGCCATGAATCAGTAGCTCAATCTAGGCAGAGCACCGGTCTCCAAAACCGAAGGTTCGCGGTTCGACTCCGTGCTGATTCGCCACTCGTACCTTCATCGGTTAAGTCGGCGAGAGGGATGCAGTGCGAGGCGTCGGTGGGCGATGTGTACGTTCGTACACGAGCGCGACGACAACGAAGCAATGCGCCCTCGCAGCCACTTAAGTGGACGTGTAGCTCAGTGGAAGAGCACCGGGCTCATAACCCGCAGGTCGCTGGATCGTTCCCAGCCACGTCTACCAATTTCTTCGCGTCCGTAGCTCAACTGGAAGAGCAATCCCCTTTTAAGGGATAGGTTGTCGGATCGTGTCCGACCGGGCGCACCAGTTTCGATGGTGTCTTTAGCTCAATGGCAGAGTCCTGGATTGTGATTCCAGTGGATGTCGGTTCGATCCCGACAAGGCACCCCACAACTCTCAACGCGATCGCGAATTGTTTCTATCGATTTATCAACCATGCGCGTCCTAAAACTCGACATCAGCGGCATTCCCGAATCGTGGGTTTCTCTTGAAACGGCGGCGGGCTATTACGCAACCGATAGCGTTGCCTACACGCTCGGCGATGCTATGCGCACACTGTACGGTGGCCACAACGTGAGCGGCGAGCAATCGCGCATCGCGTTGCATCCGATCATCGCGGTAAATGGCAAATCGGCAGCGGACAAACTGCTTTCGGCAACGCCACGATTGACGCGTCACAACCACAAGCTCTTCAAACGCGATCGCTACACCTGTGCTTACTGCGGTGGTGTGTTTCCAGAAAATGAGCTTGAACGCGAACACATCCTGCCGTCAAGCCGCAGTGGTGGTGACACTTGGATGAACGTGGTGTCAGCTTGTCGCCCATGCAATCAACTCAAAGGCGCAAAAACGCCCGAGGAAGCACGTATGCCGCTGCTCTATGTGCCATACGTTCCGTCGCGCTGGGAAGACTTGATCCTTCAAGCAAGACGCGATCACATCGTCGCCGATCAGATGGAGTTTTTACGAAGCAATTTACCGCGCGGATCGCGATTGGCGTGATTGATTCTAAGCACTCGTGCAACGTTAACTTCGCTGCACGAGCATTGGAAGCGAGCTATTTGTTCGCCGCCAATTCTCTTTTCACAACCACTTCGTCTTCTTCACGATAACGTCGATTGCCGCAGGTTTCGCGCCAGGAAGCAACTTTGGTTTGCAACGGTTCAACACGATCATTGATCGTTTTTCCGCGCTCGTTGAACGGGCCGATTCGAGCATTGAGGGTTTCGATGCGCGTAGCTTGCGCTTGCTGTGCACTGTTGTACTTCGATGTTTCTTCTTCGTGCAAGCGATTTCGTTCGGTGAGTTTCGTGCGCTCTTTGTCGTACTCCGCTTTTTGCTCGTCGGTTTTGGCGGCTTCGCCCATGGCGCGCAACTCGTTCACGCGATTTGACATCGAATCACGCTCAGCGCGCAACGCCGCCGCGCGCGTGCGAAGTTCGTCATTGATCTTGTTGACCTCGGCCTGCTCCGCTTTGATCGCGTCCTGCTCACGTGTGAAATCGGCCTGATCGCGTTTGATGCCCGCGGCCTCTTCCTCGTTACCCTTCTGCATTTTCATGCACGTGCGCAGCTCATCAATCGTCATGATCTTGTCAGCGCGCGCAGCGGGTTGGTTTTTGTCAGCAGCAGGTGCCGGTTGAGCCTTTTGCGCGGGCTTGGCCTTTGCGGGCTGCGGTGACGATTGCGCAAACACAGAAGAAGAGGAAATGCAGAGCGCCACGGCGCTGGCGACAGAGACGACGCCGAGAATATTCTTTTTCACGATAAGAATTGGCTACGAAGACGCGGATCGGACAATCCAGCGTTGAGAAAAGTTCTTGGCGGAGGGTCGGGGATTCGAACCCCGGTTAGGCTATTAACCTAAACACGCTTTCCAGGCGTGCGACTTAAACCACTCATCCAACCCTCCGAGCGGAATTTTGAATTTTAGCCGAGTTTCGGTTCGGTCTGTAGGAGCGGCTCTGCCGCGATAA
>JBOFBL010000676.1:0-2111 GCA_051645545.1 Casimicrobium sp.
GGGCTTGAGCGAGCTGTCAATCGGTTTGGGGCCGACCCAGATCTGAAATAGTGAATTCCAAAATGTTTCGTCCGGGAATACATCGCCAACGCGTTTGCCGTTAACGGAGATCACCGTGCCTGTGCCGGGGATCGTATCCATCCAAACTACGTCGCCTTTTTTGAGTCCAGGAATCTTGCCGAAAATCTCGCCGAGTTTCGACAGCGACTCGAAATGACCAACGCGATCGGAAGAAGAAAGATTGTTGCGAACGCCGGTCATCAAACCTTTGGCGAAATCGTCGTTGGTGATGTCGCGCAACATATTGAGCTGCACGCGGCGCGGCCCTTTGAGCGCAACGATTTCTGCGGACGTTGCACGCTTTTGCGGCAGGTAGAGCGAGGCGACATACACGCGAACGAGTCCGGCGGCCGCATAGCGAATGCCTGAGCCGTTGAGCACGGTGTCCGTCGTTCCGATGCGCATTTTTTCTTCGACTTTGACGCCAGCGACGTCGATCGCCGCGTGGGCGACGACGGATGAAAGTGCGAACGCGGCAAGTGCAGCCCGAACGATTACCTTCAAAAACATGTTTTTCTCCCTCGATGCGCTAGTACGAAGCGCAGGTTTTCAGTAAATTTTTCAATAGTTTAGGCGCAAATGCTTTCAACTAGTTCCAATTTCTGTCGATTCGCGCGTAAGACTAGAGCCCTAGCCTTGCCAACAAACCGTTGCCTTCGCGAACCACCATGATGTCGTTGCCGGTCAAATCCACCACAGTGGTAGCAGCCTCTGGCGCTTCGCCAGCGTCGATCAATAACGCGAGCTGCTTGGCAAAGGAGGACTCGATTTCGTCGGGATTATTGAGTGGATGCTCTTCTCCCGGCGGTATCAGCGTGCTCGACAAAATCGGCTCGCCGAGTTCAGCAAGTAGCGCATGAACAACAGGATGATCGGGCACCCGCAGACCAATGGTCGATCGCTTCGGATGCAGCAAGCGCTTGGGCACTTCGCGTGTGCCTTCGAGAATGAAAGTGTAGGGGCCAGGCGTGCCGAGCTTGATGATGCGAAACGCGGTGTTATTCACCCGCGCATACTTGCCAAGCTCGGTTAAATCCGCACAGACGAGCGTCAGATGATGTTTATCGTCGACGCCGCGTAGCGCGCGCAGCCTGCGCAGCGCGTCCGCATCACCCAAGTGACAGCCCAGTGCATAGGAGCTGTCCGTTGGATAGGCAATAACACCGCCCTCGCGCAACAACTGCGCCGCCTGCTTGATCAGGCGCGGCTGCGGGTTGACGGGGTGCACGTGGAAGCGTTGCATAATATGGGTATTCTAACTTTTGCATAAAGAGAATGTCGCTTCGCGACGGATTTACGACAAAAGTTAGAACAGGACGACGCGCTTCGCGCTATGACGCCGCTGCGCTAAGACGACGCTCCGGCTGGTCGCTAGGACGCAAAGCTTCGCTGATTTCGGAAACCGGTTCAACGCTAGTTCTTATCAAAACAACAACGTAACAAAATCCTAATGCAACGATTGACGATTAACTTCAAATCCGCTTTGCGTCCTAGCGACCAACGGGAGCGTCGTCATAGCGCGATGCGCGTCGTCATAGCGCGAAGCGCGACGTCCTGTCGCGAAGCGACACCATGAATCTTCTCCAAATCAAATACCTTTGCGCGATCGTCGACAACGGCTTTAGCGTGTCAGACGCGGCCGTAGCTTGCTATACGGCGCAACCGGTGGTGAGCAAGCACATCAAAAGTCTCGAAGGCGAACTCGGTGTGCAAATTTTCGAGCGACGCGGTAAACGCTTGACTGGGCTCACAAGGGCGGGCGAGGAGGCGTACGCGATCGCCAAACGTTTGAATGCCGATGCGCAGAGTTTGAAAGCACTCGCTTCCGACATGACGAATGCGAAAGAGGGCGTGCTCACCATTGCGACCACGCATACGCAGGCGCGCTATGTGCTGCCGCGCGTGGTGACGCAGTTTGGCGCAAAGTATCCCGATGTGAAACTCAAACTCAAGCAAGGCAATCCAAAGCAATGTGCCGATTGGGTTGCGAGCAGCGAAGCCGATATAGCCATTGCGACTGAAGCGCTCGCGGCAGAGCCACTGCTCGTGAC
>JBOFBL010000677.1:0-18953 GCA_051645545.1 Casimicrobium sp.
GCCCTAGCCGGCGCTGATCAGACCCGTAGGGCGGAACGCTAGCGGTTCCGCCTCGTGCGACTGCCGAAGGCACTCGTCTCTCCATGACGATTCGCTCAGTCGTTTGGCGGAACCGCTAGCGTTCCGCCCTACAAATCACTGTGGCATCAACAGCGCCAAATAGTTTTCAATCTCGCCCGCCGTCATCACCGTGCCGATTGCGATACCGTTGAACAATCCCGTCGCCGAACGCATGCCCCGCATGTAGCGCACGATCAACAAGCCATCAACGGCGAGGTCATACTGGTTGTCGCCATTCACATCGAGCGCCGCGCGAATGCTGTCGAGATACGGCGGCACGTCCTCAATCGAGCGATCGAACGACGGGTGCATTGCGCCGTCGGTGATCGCAGTGCCGGTGAACCCTGCGAGGTAGCGCAGGATCATCAGGCCGTCGGTCGCGGCATCGTTTCGCGTGCCGGGGGCAGGACTCAAGTCGATGTTGAGCGACGCCAGAGGATCGATCGTTTGCACGACGGTGCCAAAGCTGGCTGAGGTCTGCGCATCACCGCTGAAGCTCGCGTTGATGTTCCAGTTCTGCACGCCGAGCGTCGTGGTTCTGCAGCTCGCGGTGTTCACGCTGTTCGCCGTTATCACCGGCACCGCGACGCAGCCTGGAATCGAAACGCTGTTCGCGGTGAAGTTGACCGTGCCGCCGCCCGCGAGCGCCGCGCCACCTGCAACGTTAATCGTCGCAGTGAACGTGACCGGGCGACCTTGCAGTGCCGGATTCATCGACGACACGACGCTCGTGCTGCTGGCGCGTGTTGGCAAGGTGATCGAATTGCTCGCAGGGGAAAGAGCGCCTACGCCGACTTCATTCACGGCGTTGACTTGAAACGCGTAGGTCGCACCGGGCGTTAAGCCGGACACGACGATGCTGTTGCACGGCATCGTGCACGAGCCTGACACTGAATCCGGCGTCGAAATCGCGCCATATTTTGTGAGCGCCGCGCCGCCGTTGAAGAAAGCAGTGTTGCTGACGGTGACCGTCGCGCTCGTGATCGACGAGGCGAGCGCCGTCGGCGCGGCGGGCGCGTAAGGAGTCGTCGCCACGAGCAGAGATTTCGCTGCACTCGGCACGCCGTTCACCCAGGTGCGCACGAGCGCGTGTCCGTGCGGGAAACCGGCGGCGACCGCGCTTGCGCTCACGAAGCTCGAATCGGTGAAGGGCGTCGATCCAATCAAGGTCACTGGCGCTTGCGGCAGAAACACGCGACGACCATCGTCGATGCGCTGCAATTCGAAGACGGGCGCGTTACTCGCGGATTGCGCGGTGTCGCCACCGCTTGCTTCGAGCGCTGGGCGAAAGCCTGAGCCTGCGGCGGTGAGCGCGTTGCTCTGCGTGAGGCTCGCATTCACGGTTGCGAGCGTTGGGCGTTGCAAGAGATTCGGCGCAAAACCGAAGTCGACATATTCGGGGGTCGCTGCTTGGGTATTAACACCGCCAATGGCCACCACGCGACCATCGGGCAACGCAAGCGCTTGGTGTGCAGCTCGATCGCTCGCGAGCGTCGGACCGTGGCGCAAACTGTTAGTGACGGGATCGTAGATTTCCGTCGTGCGCGCGGAATTTTCATCGAGCCCCGAGATCAGCACTTCGCCGGAATGCAACAGCGTGGCGGCATGCCGAGAGCGACCGACGAGTAGCGGCAGTTGGCTCCAGGTTTGCGTGGCCGAATTGAAAATCGCGATCGCGCCAGGGAAGCGTGGTGTGCTTAAAAACACGTTTCCATTCGCGAGCAAGATCGCGTTCGTCTCGCACATTGAGAGCGGCAAGGCAGCGCCAGTGATACTGCCCGTCGTCACATTGAATTTGTAGGATACGTTGGCTTGTGTGCACTCGTTGATATCGCTGTCCGACGTGCCGCCGCTCAACAAGAGCTCGCCGTTCGGGAGCAATGTCACCGCTCGCCCAATCCGCGCGGGAATGAATGTGGATTGCGCGGACCAGGTGTTGGTGGCCGGATCAAAGTACTCAAAGAGTTCGCCGGACTCGACGAGGGTCGGCGCGACACCGCCCGCAACAAGCACGCGACCATCGGGCATGAGCGTCTGCGAGTGCGCAAAACGCGCGCGTTGCATTGAGGGAAGCGGTGTTGTCGTGTTTGCAATCGGGTCGTAGAGTTCGGCTGAATTTCGCGCCAAAGAATTCGATTCAAGACCGCCAGTGATGAGCAACTTGCCGTTCGGAAGCAGCGTCGCTGCGTGCCGATCGCGCGTAACGGCGAGCGGCGTGAGGTTCGCGCACGAACCATTGGCTGGGTTGAAGAGTTGAACCGTGTTCAGCCTCACGTTACCAGGCGCAAGTCCACCGACGATCAACAAACGACCATCGGGTAAGAGCGTCACCGTGTTGAAAAAACTTGCGCCACACGCCCCGCCCGCAGAAGTCACACCGTTACTTGCTTCGTTTACTCGCGACAAAACGGTCGTCGCGGTGGCGGAGGTCGCACTTGCTCGACCGCCTACCGCAAGCACGGCGCCTGTTGGCATCAGCGTTGCCGTGTGGTTCGCGTGCGCTTCGGGCATGTTGATGGAGGGCGGCGAACCGCCTGCGACGATATCGAATACTTCAAGCGTGGCCAGATACGTGGGCGATGCGCCATCACGAATGCCGCCCGCGAAGAGAATCTTTCCCGACGGCAACAGCGTCGCGCTGTGTCGCGCGCGGTTGTCGCGAAGCGAACCCAACGACGCGACGCTCAACGATGTGAACACGAAGCGCTCTACGCTGTTTCGCGAAATCGGCACGGTGCTTAAGCCGGACAGTTGCGCAGAAAAGCCGCCCGCGATCGCGATATCGCCATTGGGAAGCGCAGTGGCGGTGTGACCGTAGCGCGGATCGTCTAGCTGCGCTGTGAACGTGAACCACGAGTTGCTGGACGCGCTGTAGCGCTCAATCGAGCTGAGGCCGAAGGAAACGCCATCGACACCCGAGTCCCGTCCGCCGATGACGAACACTTCGTCGTTGATCCCCACCGATGCGGCGGTTGCCGTATGGAATCTTCTCGCGGTGGTGAGCGAGCCTGCGCTGGTCCACGCGTTAGTCGCCGGGTCGTAGAGCTCGGCGCTAGCGAGCACGGTCGCGTTGTTCTTGCCGCCGACGACCAAAATTTTTCCATTGCGCAAACGCGTCGCGGTGTGCTGCGAGCGCGCGGCGGCGAGGTTGCCTGCATTGCTCCAGGTGTTCGTCGTTGGGTCGTAGAGCACGGCAGTAGCGAGCGCGGCTTCGCTGCCTGCGACGCTGCGACCGCCAACGATCAGCACGCGGCCGTTGTCGAGCAAAGTTGCGGTGTGATCGGTGCGCGCGACGGGCAACGCGGTGGCGGCGCTCCAGGCGTTCGCGAAGGGATCGTAGAGCTCGGTGCTCGCGAGTGGCGTGGACGCGGGCGCTGCGGCTTGACCGCCCGCGACCAGGAGCTTGCCGTTGGTGAGCTGAGTGGCGGTGTGATTCGAACGAGCCGCTGCGAGCGGGGCGGCGGCGCCGACGGTAACGGCATCGGCGAACGACGCGAAGGCAAAGTTCGTGATCGCAAGAAGGAACAGGAAGCACGCAACATCAGCGCGCAAACTAAATCCCAATTTCATCGTGTACCCCTCGAATACGTTTCTTGGCATTGCGACCGTCGCCGCTTGGGCGGTAAACGTGTCGCAGCTCGCGTGCAATCATTCCAGATTTCCGTGGCAAACGCACCAGATCGAAAGGACTGTTGCAAGCGCGCACAATGCGCTACGAGCACGTGTAGCGGATTGCGAATCAAACGGAGAACGGCATCCTAGCGATATCTATGAATACCCTATTTTGTTGGGTAATAAATCACTTTTTGTTATTTATTGATAAATAACATTATTTATGTATTTGCCCAATAAATGTGGGCGATAGGTAACTATGTTGTAATGGTTTGACCAGGAATGCGATGCAAACCGAGCGATCACCCACGGCGCACCAGATCGAAAGGAGGGTTACGTCGCCTTCGACTTGCTGAGACAATTTTTGTATGGCTCATTTCACCGCATTGCATGTCCTGCTCGCCGACGACCACGCGATGGTGCGCGATGGCCTGCGCAGTTTGATTGAGGTCGATTGGCCCGACGCGCAGTTCACCGAAACGCGCGATCAGTCGAGCACACTTGCGGCGCTTTCGCAAACGCCGCCGCCGAATCTGGCCGTGATCGATGTGCGGATGCCTGGGATGCGCGGCACGGCGAGCTTTGCGGAGTTTCGTCGTGCCAACATCGATACGCCGATCGTGGTGGTGACTGGGCTCGACGATCCTGGGCTCGCGCCCGCGTTACTCGGACAAGGCGCAACGGCGGTCGTGTCCAAAGAAGCGCCGGGCGCAGAATTGCTTGCGACGCTGCATCGCGCGCTCGCGGATGATTCGTCGCTCCTGCTCGATGCGTCGACGAAATCCGCGTCCAGCAAAAACCAAAATCAAGGTAGCCACGGCCTCTCCGATCGTCAACGCGATATGTTGCGACTCCTGCACGAAGGTCTGCCAAACAAATTGATCGCGCGACGATTGGGTATCGCCGAGACCACGGTGAAAGGCCACCTACACGGACTCTATGACGAGCTTCATGTGCGCGGACGTGTCGAGGCCGTGGCGCTGACGCGCGATTGGGTGCTTTGAAACAAGATCATTGCGTATCGACGGAGTTCATGGTCCGACAAGCTCACCCTCACTGCGTTCGTGATGAGCTTGTCGAACCATGAACGCACCTGAATCTCCAAAGCATCTATTGAGGGGCACACCAACGAACCCGCTCCACGATCCGCGCGTACGCCGCGAAGTGCTCGCCCTGCTCTACAGCAACGCAGGCGTCAGCGTGGTGATGAATCTGATTTCGGTGCCGCTGGTGTGGTTTGCATATCGCCACGTATTACCGGCAACGGCCTTGCTTTCCGCGCTTGCGCTATGGACCGCGATGCAGTTCGTGAGCGCATGGAATCGACGCGGTTGGTTGCGACTTTCGAGCGAACAACAAGACGATCCCGCAGTAACAACAAGATTCTTGCTTCGCGCACGTACGATCGCGCTAATGCTCTCGATCGGTGTCGCAATCTTGCTCGCCGTGTTGCATTTCGCGCAAGCGCCAGCAACCCCAGCAATCGCAGCTGCGCTTGGGCTCGCGTATGTGCTCGGCGCGTGCACGTCGACACTCATCTATCCATCGCAAGTGCGCATCTTTTCGTCCGTCGTGCTCGGCAGTCAAGCACTGTTACTCGTCATCGGCGGCAACTTCGCAGAATGGTCCCTGGCGGCGGTGCTGATCGCGTTGATCGCCGGGCTCTGGGCCTACGCAAGACGATACGGCACGCAATTGCAACAAGTGATCGTGTTGCGTTTTGAAGTGCAGGACTTGCTCGCCGAACAAGCGCGTTTGAAGGAAGCAGCGGAGGCCGCGAATCAGGCGAAGTCCCGCTTCTTCGCGGCAGCAAGTCACGATGTGCGGCAACCGCTGCAAGCGGTGATGCTCACGTTTCATGCGCTGCGTCATGCGAAGGACGAGACGCGACGCCATCAATTGCTCGATAGCGCAGAGCGCAATTTGGGCGCATTGCGCCAGCTCTTCGATCAAGTGCTCGACATTTCGCGTATCGATGCGGGCGCGGTGCCGATCAAACCGCAAGCCGTACCGCTGCAAGCGCTCTTCGAGAAGCTTGATGCACGGCTTTCAGGTGAAGCGGCGGCCAAACAAGTGTGGCTTCGTTTCGCGCCGACCGATGCTGTTGTGGTGAGCGATCCCGATGCGTTGGAGCGCATCCTCGCGAACTTAGTTGGCAACGCGATCAAACACACCGAGCGCGGTGGCGTTTGGATTGGCATGCGCAGCGCACGCGGTCGCATCGAAGTGCGCGATAGCGGTATCGGCATCGACGCGGCACATCACGAGCGCATCTTTGAAGAGTTTTTTCAAGTGAACAATCCAGGACGCGATCGCGCGAGTGGGCTCGGATTGGGTCTATCGATCGTGAAGCGCTTGTGCGATTTGTTGAGTCATCCACTCGGACTCGCCTCAGCGCCGGGACGCGGATCCATATTCTGGGTGGGTGTGCAATCAACGAACGCGTCGATCGCGAGCGAAGCGAAATCACCCACGCCAACGCCCGCGTTTGCGCAATCACCGCTTGCCGATTACTCAATCTACCTTATTGAAAACGACGAACAAGTTGCGCAAGCACTCGTAGAGCTCCTGCGCGAGGCCGGCGCGACCGTACACGCATTCACAAGCGCAGACATCGCCCTCGCCGCTGCGCGCGAGCACGCGAACGAACCCGTGGATACCATCATTTCCGATTACCGACTCGGCAGCACGATTGACGGCGTTGAACTCGTCGTGCAACTACGCGCAATCTGGACGCGCGACGTCGGCGCAATCGTGCTCACCGGCGACACCGCGATCAAAGATCTCACGCGCATCGACGCGAAACTTCACACGTCGCAGTCATCAACGCGTTCACGGCTCTTGCACAAACCCGTGTCGGCGACGCAATTGATTGAGGCGGTGCTTGCAGTGAGCGTGCAATACTCTCGAACGCAATCGCTGGCTTCGTAGGGCGGGCAAAGAGTTAGACACGTGTTTACGCATTGCGTTGAAACGCAGCCCGCGTGGGCAACAAAGTTGCCCACGTCACCGCTGTTACCCGCGCGAGCTAGGGTCGAAACACGATGTCCACGCCATAGTCCGAATCGCGATAGGTCAACGTTGGAAATCCGCCGCCGTACACATATACGCCGTTGCCACCGACTTGCGACGACGAAGGCGCTTCGATCAAACCACTTGCAACGACGCTCCCGCTCGTAAATCGCTCGTAGGTGTACGCGTAGTTACCGTTCTTCGCAAGGTACGACGCGACATAAATCGAGCCCGCTTGCACTTGAACGGGCGTGATCGGTACTTCAATCCAGCCGGTGCCGCTTGGGGCGGCAGCGGTCGCTAGCAATTCACCAGTTGATGACCAGAGATTAACTTGATGGCCTTCGCTATCGGCAACACCGCGATAAAAACGAATCGCGGTGATTGTGCCGTTCACAAGCGGTCGCACGCGCACGCCAAGCTCGACTCGCGCGTTATCACCGACCGCTTGAGGATTTGCAGGAGCGCTTTCGGGTGCGAAGAGCGAGACCGCGGTTGCCGCCGTAGATGAGTTAAAGATTGGATCGACAAAGAAGTTCGACGCTCTGATATCGGGCGCGTTCGGGAAACCGGGTGAACCGGTTCTGCGTAAACCCACCGTGGTGCTCGCCAATGGCGGATACGAGATTCCACCGCGCGCAAAATAGCCTTCCGAGTACGCGGGATACCCGTTCGGCGACCAATACGACACGACGTATTCACTACCCGCCTCGATCGCAACCGGCGAGGCAAAGCTGATCGCTCGCCAACCGAATCCGGTGTGCGATGTGGGCGCGCTTGTCGCGAGTAGAGTGCCATCACCGCGCCACAAGGACGCAACGAAAGGGCCTTGACTCAAACTGCCTTTGTGAAAATTCACGCCGCTAATGCTGCCTGAGACACTGGCGGTGAATCCCAACCCAACCTCGGTCGGTGTTGCGTCGCCGAGTTGAAAATTGGGAACTGCGTAAGGCGCGAAAAGGCCCAGGTTGCCGGGCGCAGATTCCGTGCGTGGCGCAGGCAATGTGAAGTTTCGCAATGGTGTCCATGCGCTGAAGGTGCCATCAGCGCCCTGACCGCGCACGCGAACGGTATGCGACCCGCCTCCGGGGAACACGCTCAAGCGCGCCGGACCAGATCCAGTCACCATCGGAATGACACCTGCGAATTGCCCATTAACCTCGAAGAAATGGCGCACCATGATTTCGCCGGCTTCGCCACCGGTGCCACCGGGTGAATAGCGCACGTTAATTGCGTCCGGCCCCACGGCATCTACCGTGAAAATGGTCACGCCGCCCCACCGAGGTGTAACAGGCGGTTCTGGATCGGCGTCGAAAACGAGATCAACGCTGTAATTCGCCGAGCGAAATGTGGACGTTGGAAAACCGCCTGCCGCGCCGTACAGATATACACCGGCATTTGCCGGGGCGAACAACTGCCCACGATAGACGGGTTTGCTAAAGCCACCTTCGGTGAATGCATAGGCACCGCCCGTATGAAAGTACGACGCGGTGTAAGTCTTGCCGATTTCCACATTGACGGGCGTCGGAAGAGCAATCTGTTGCCAGCCGGGGACGGCACCCGCTAACCCTTCAAAGACCGCGCCGCGGCCCAAAAGTGTGCCAGCCGAATCCCACAAACTGACTCGATACGAGCCGTTGCCCTGCTCGCCACGATAGAAGCGAATCGCGGTCACTCGACCTGAGCGCCCGGGCACGAACTGCATTCCAAGCTCGACGTCGCCGGTGTCGGTAACTGCGGCAACGGTAGGGCGCGCAGAATCATCAAATAAGGTTTGCTGGGCGTAAGAAACATTCAACGCGGCGAACTGCAGGAAGAAGCCCCCCAAGATGCAGGCAAATTTGCGCCGCAAAATCGACCTAAAGAACTGATTTGACATACAAAAGCATCCGTTTTTGAAATATTGGTTTATTGCTACATGTCGTCGACGATAAGATCGTCCAAGACAATGTCATAAAGTATTACATATGACGTTGGCATGGACAACAAGGGATACGACTACTTGCCGCTCTTTCCTGCAATCGATTCGATCGCCGCCCACTACGATGAGTGCTGCTCACGCTGCTCAAACACCATTCGGATTGACCGCTCGCGTACTTCTGGCGAATACTTGCTTCTCTTCATTTCGGCTCCTAGCTCTCAAGCTTAGGAGCCTCCGCAATACCCGGAGCGGTTCAGTTTGCGCTTTGCTTGATTATTTACGAATGCGCGTAATAAGCAATGTCGGTTTCTCAAAGTTACGCATATCTACTTTGACTTCGTACTTGCCGGTTTCTTCAAAATAAATCGGTAGGTTTCCACCACGATCTGAGAGTGAAACTTCTGCGCCTACCGAGGCTTGCGCGCCGAAGCCGCCGCTCCAACCGAGGTTTAGGGTTTGCCAATCTTTCGACGCCACTTTTAATGCGTGCGGGCCACTATTGATGTTGATCGTAACGCTATATTGATCTGGCCCAGTCGCAGTCAATCGCGTTTTTGCATCCCAATTATTCATGGTGCCGCGTAAGAACAGCGGCACTTTACTCAAGTCTTGCTTAGGTTGCTTGCTGAGTTTTACGATGTGATTACCAAGATGCACATCCAACCCCATCGGCTTTGCAGCACCATCATCACTAAATTTGTATTCGGCAAGCGAAGACTTCGCAACTAAATGCATGGGGTTTACCACCCATAAACGCTCCGCTGGTCGGCCGCTAGGCAAACCTAACCAAATGCCATTAACCCGCTGCACGAACACCTCTGCTTTACCCTTTCCGGATAGTTCGCCTTCGTAGCGGCCAGAAAGAGCGGCCGTTTGTTCTGCAGTTAAAGGATGGTCGCTACGTAGCTCGTCCCAAAGATTGATGTTAGGTTGCTGTAACGCTTTGCTAACGACTTTCACCGCTTCAGCGCTACTATAAAAATCAAAGTTAGAAAGCACCACGATGGTGACATCACGATCCGCCTCGTAACGCAACATGGTGCTTACGCCATGCATAAAGCCGCCATGGTGGTAGGTAAGCCCAGCTGGCGTTTGCTCTACCGATATCCCCAGGCCGTAGTTATGTTTGCCGCCGTCTAACATCGCGTTACGTGAAGCGGCACTCAATAAATTACCTTTGTACAACGCGCGATTCCAGCGGAATAGATCGTGTGCGGTGGCATACATGCCGCCGGCAGCCTGCGCGATAGACATGTGTACGGGTTGCGCATTCAAAATGGTTTGGCCCTGCTGCGAGTAATTGCTGGCGCGCTTTGGGATCAGAATTTCATTAAACGCAAAGCCGGAGTCGTGCATACCAGCGGGGGTAAGCACCGCTTCTTTCAAAAAAACATCGTAGGTTTTGCCGGACTTTTTCTCAATCAAATAACCTGCAATCAGGTAGGCTGAGTTGTTGTACCTATACTTCTCGCCCGGCATAAATTTCATCGGCTGTGCAGCGACTAAGTTAATGATGCCTCGCAGTGGCAGCGGAACGCTGGACTCCAACTTGGGAAATTCGGTATGGTTCGCCATCCCTGAGGTGTGATCTAACAATTGGCGCACTGTGATTTTTTTCCATTCTGCTGGCGCGCTTTTCAACAGTTCAGGGGCGACCTGTTGCAAGGTATCGGTTAATGCTAATTTGCCTTCATCGACCAACTTCAAAATCGCCGCTGCGGTGAACTGTTTAGTGATCGACGCAATAGCAAATCGCGTTTCAGCAGTGTTCGGGACATTTAGTTCGATGTTCGCATAGCCATAACCATTGTTGAGCAAGACCTTATCGCCCTGCGCAATAAGTACCGCGCCAGAAAAAACTTTATCCTCAGCCAGTGATTCATAGTAGCGATCGAGCTGCTGGATTGCCGCACGGTCTATCTTGCTGGCGCTTGTTTTTGCCGCAGCCGCTGGTGTTTGCGCGCTAACACTGGCCGATGCGGTCGCAAGTAGTACGGCTGCGATGAGTGTGACGATTAGTTGTGTCGCTTGCTCTGCGTGTGTTTGTAACGTTTTCATAGCGTTCCTCTTGTGGAAGGGGGATGGTTTAGTTGGATCCTGTGGGTCGTTTACTAGTTGATTAGTAGTTGAGGGCAAAAAATCAACGTGATGTTTTTGAAAATATGTTCAGTGTGTCTATGAACCAAGAGCCATCTCTGCGGCTCGCAACGACGCGCACAGATGACTTCCCTTTAGAGCCTTCAACCGTCATGAACAAGTTAGCGCTTCCTGCGTCACTTAACCTCTTTTGCGCCTTGCGGCAAACTTTGAATCACGCCGCCTTTATCATCCAAGAAGTTGAGCATGGGTTGCCCATCGGGTGCGACGAGCATCATGATGCGCGGCGATCCCTTCGCATCGGCCAGGATCACAGCGGACGATTTGCCGCGCGTTTTACCGACGAACAACCGGGTCGTCTGCGCACCGCCTGCGTCGATCCATTTCTTCCTAAGCGCTTCCTTCTCTGCGCCTTCAGGTGCTTTTTGCATCGCTTCAAAGAGCGGGTCGTAGTCTTTAGCGAGCCCTCGGTCGTAGACGTTGAGACCTGTTTCCATGAAGCCGCCATTTTCGTAGTGGCCGAGTGCGAGCTGTTGATCGCCACCGAAGCGATCCATCGCGAAGTGCATCCCCGCCGATGGTTTTCCGCTTGCGTCCAATTTACCGTCGAAGATGAGACCGCCTGCTTCGTCGCCCACGTCGTTATAGAAAAGAAGTCCGGGCTTTTGCCGTTTTTCGGCAATTTCTTTTCCGTTCACGACTGCGTTGGGCAATCGCACGCGATTGGCAAGCACCATCTCCACTTTTCCGTTTGGATTCACGATGTTGATGCGCTCGACGTCGATCTCTGCGAACTTGGTTTTTTCGTTATTTGATTTCGCCCCCATGAGTAAGAGTGCAAGGATTGCCGCACCGCCGATACCTAAGCACTGTTTGAGGAAACGGTTTTGTTGTTGCAGTTGAGATATGAGTTCTTGATTCATCAATAGGTCTTCGAGTTGATCGTTAGAAGATTTTCAATGTGTCTCGCAAGAAAAAAACACAGCGCGCGATGTAGCGCAGATCAAAACGATGAGTAACGGGGCGTGTTGTAGAGAAACCCGCTTTGCCTAAGTTTCACTGGTGCCTCAGGCTAAGCGACGTATTAGCTACGCACTTGGTTTGTCAGGGCAAATTCGAATCGACATCGAGAACATGCTGACACAAATACGCCAGCAACAAGTTGTGCACACCAAGCCTTTCTCGTACTGCAACGCGATACTAATTTAGGCAAATCGTGCGACTTTTTCATATTGTCTGTTTCAATGATCTCTTTCGAAAAACAATGACGTGTCTTCGTCACTCGCGCCCCGATCAGGGTAGCTGCCTTCATGAAAACACGCTCACGCTCACAGCCAGATGTTTCTCGTCGCGACTTCATGTGTTGCGGCGCTTTGCTATTCGCGGGATTGCTCGGCTCGCCACGCTCAGCTTCCGCACTTAACTTTAGCGACGGGTGGAACAATCCATGCGAAACGACTCGTCTATGGACGGACGCCGAACGCGATTTGATCGACGCAGCGTTTGTTGGAGTTGACGCGTCGCAAATCATCGACGTACATGCTCATTTGCTCGGCACGGGTGACAGCGGCAGCGGTTGTCATGTGCATGATTCGCTGTATTCGATCTGGCAGCCGATTGAGTTTCTACGGCGCAAACAGATTCTCACCGGCGCATGCGTGAGCGAACCGCGCGGTGAGATTGATCGGCAATATGTGACACAACTCACTCGCATCTGGAACGATTTTCCAAGCGGCGCGAAGTCGTCGCTCTTCGCCTTCGATCATGCGTATGACGATCGCGGCAAGAAGGATTTGGATAAGAGCACGTTTCACGTGCCCAACGCATATGCGCGCGCGGTTGCACAGGCGAACCCGGGGCGTTTTGAATGGGTCGCCTCAGTGCACCCGTATCGCGAAGATGCGATCGAGGCTATCGAGCAAGCGCGTCGAGACGGTGCGATTGCGCTCAAATGGTTGCCTTCAGCGATGAACATCGATTGGCGCGATAGACGTTTGCTGCCGGTGTTCGATCATCTTGCGAAAACCGGGCTGCCACTCATCTCGCATTTCGGCGCTGAGAGAGCGGTAAAAGGCGCGCATCGCGATGAGTTCTTGAATCCTCTCTACGCGCGCATTCCGCTGGAGCGAGGCGTGCGTTTGATCATCGCGCATTGCGCGTCGCTTGGTAGCGCGCCGGATCTTGAAAGCAAATCGCAGGGGGCGACTTCGTGCTTTGGATTGTTCTCTCGTTTGATGCTTGATCGCAACTACGAAAAGAACTTGTTCGCGGACACGTCGGCGGTGTTCTTTAGTAATCGGGATTATCGACTGTGGCACAGTGTGCTTGCCACGCGCTCTTGGCACGATCGATTGCTGCATGGTTCGGATCATCCACTGCCCGGCGTGTGGCCGCTCTATGATGTCGACGCGCTAGTTGAGGCAAACGTGCTTGATCGGCGCGTTGCGCCGACGCTGCGCGAGATTAGAAAAAAGAATGCAGTGCTCTTCGATTTTGTGCTGAAGAGAAATCTTCGATCTGATGGTCGATATTTTGCGAAGTCAGTGTTTGAGACGCAGCGCGTGTTCGCGACCGTACCTTCGACTTGAGTACGCGGATCAGATTGCACGATGAGCGACTACAACGAGTGCCTACATCGTAATTTGCAGGTGCCTGCATCGTTATTGGTACCGGCATTCTGCTTAAAATTTAAGCAGAAAATCACAAACCAACTCATCTTCTTATCGTCCAATTTTATTGGGGCTAAGAGCCAAATTTACTATTTTTCGAAATAATATTGAATGACCATGATCGCCCAATTAAATTGGCCGATAATAATAAAAGCTGTAAGTGTCTCCAACAACAAAAAAGCAGCCGAAGCTGCCTTTCTGTAAGAGATTCGCGACGCTTCCGCGCAGCGAAATCGTGTCGACTATGCCTTCTCAAGCACTTTCGACAGCGCCCAAGATTTCGTCTTCGAGTAAGGACGGCAGGCTTTGATTTCGACGAGGTCGCCAATCTTGGCTTCACTCGACTCGTCGTGCGCGTGGTACTTATTCGACTTCGTCACGACCTTGCCATAAAGCGGATGCTTTACGCGGCGCTCTACGAGCACCGTGATCGTTTTGGTCATCTTGTCGCTGGTAACGCGACCGACTTCGGTAGCAATCAGCGGTTGTTTGGTGGCTACTTCGCTCATTTTGCGGCTGCCTTCTGGTTGAGCACGGTTTTCACGCGAGCGATGTCACGGCGAATGTTGCCCAACTGCGTTGGATTTTGCAGTTGTTGCGTCGCCTTTTGCATGCGCAGGCTGAAGTGCGTTTTGTAGAGTTCGCTGAGCTCTTTGTTGAGATCGGCTTCGCTCTTGGTGCGCAGATCGGAGGTTTTCATTTTGAATATGTCCTTTCTTAACCAATCAAGCGTTGAACAAACGTGGTGTGAATCGGAAGCTTCGCGGCGGCGAGCAAGAATGCTTCGCGCGCGAGACCTTCGGCGACACCGTCCATTTCGTAGAGCACTTTGCCCGGCTGAATTTCAGCAACGTAGTACTCAGGATTGCCTTTACCGTTACCCATGCGGACTTCGGCGGGCTTCTTCGAGATCGGCTTATCCGGGAAGATGCGAATCCAGATACGGCCACCACGTTTGATGTGGCGGCTGATCGCGCGACGCGCAGCTTCGATTTGACGCGCAGTCAAACGACCACGGCTCGTGGCCTTCAAACCGAACTCACCGAAGCTCACTTTATTGCCGCGAGTGGCGAGACCTTTGTTACGGCCTTTTTGCTCTTTGCGATATTTTCTTCTAGCCGGCTGTAGCATTTTTCTCTCCTGCAGGCGTACGACGTGGACGACGTGCCGGTTTCGGCGCATCTGCTGCGTCAGCGTTTGCCGCTGGCGCATCTCCGGCCGCTAGGCCAAGGCTTTCGCCTTTGAATACCCAAACTTTGATACCGATGATGCCGTACGAGGTTTTGGCTTCCGAGAAACCGTAGTCGATATCAGCACGCAAAGTGTGAAGCGGCACGCGACCTTCGCGATACCACTCGGTACGTGCGATCTCGGCACCGTTCAAACGACCCGCGCTCATGATCTTGATGCCCTGCGCACCGAGGCGCATTGCATTTTGCATGGCGCGCTTCATCGCACGGCGGAACATGATGCGCTTTTCGAGCTGTTGAGCGATCGAATCGCCAATCAACTGAGCATCGGTTTCAGGCTTACGAACTTCTTCGATGTTGAGTGCGATTTCGCACTTCATCATCTTGCGAAGTTGCACGCGAAGCGCTTCGATGTCTTCGCCTTTCTTACCGATCACAACACCCGGACGGGCGCTGTGAATGGTGATACGGGCGTTTTTCGCAGGGCGCTCAATAGTGATCTTCGAAACGTTCGCGCTCTTCAACTTCTTCAAGAGGAAGGTGCGAACTTCGTGATCTTCCTTCACTTTGCCAGCGAAGTTTTTGCTATTGGCGTACCACTTCGAGGTCCATGCGCGCGAGACGGCGAGACGGAACCCGGTTGGATTGATCTTTTGACCCATACTAACCCCTAGTTCCCGACCGTCACGTGAATGTGACAGGTTTGTTTAAGGATACGTGCGCCGCGCCCTTTGGCGCGAGCAGCGAAGCGGCGCATCACAAGCGCCTTATCGACGTAAATCGATTTCACTTTGAGCTCGTCGATATCCGCGCCATCATTGTGTTCTGCGTTCGCGATTGCGGACAACAAAACTTTCTTGATGATGCCAGCCGATTTCTTTGGGCTAAACGTAAGAAGGTCGAGCGCCTTCGCAACCGGCAAGCCGCGCACTTGGTCAGCGACCAAGCGGGCTTTTTGATCGGAGACGGGAGCGCCTCTCATAACAGCGATAGTTTGCATGATGGCTCCTTACTTCTTCGCAACTTTCTTGTCGGCCGGATGGCCTTTGAAAGTGCGCGTGAGCGCAAATTCACCGAGCTTGTGACCGACCATTTGATCGGAGACATACACAGGCATGTGCGCTTTGCCGTTATGCACGGCAATGGTGAGACCCACGAAATCGGGCGTCACGGTCGAACGACGCGACCAGGTTTTAATTGGCTTCTTGTCGTTCTTCGCGAGTGCGACTTCAACTTTTTTTGCAAGGTGCGCGTCAACGAACGGACCTTTTTTAACGGAACGTGCCATTGCGATTAACCCTTCTTAGCAGCGTGACGTGTACGCACGATCATGCTGTCTGTACGCTTATTGGTACGGGTCTTGAGACCCTTGGCCTTCTGACCCCAAGGCGACACTGGATGATGACGTCCACCACCGCCGTTAGTGCGACCGCCCATTGGGTGATCGACCGGGTTCATCGAGATAGCGCGAACGGTTGGGCGAATACCGCGCCAACGGTTAGCACCGGCCTTACCGATCACGCGAAGCGAATGCTCACCATTGCCAACTTCGCCAATCGTTGCGCGGCAGTCAACGTGAACCTTACGAACTTCACCCGAACGCAGACGGATCTGCGCGTAGACGCCTTCGCGAGCCATCAACTGAACTGCGGTTCCGGCGGAACGAGCGATTTGCGCGCCTTTGCCTGGTTGCAATTCGATGGCGTGAATCGTGGTACCGACGGGAATATTACGAATCGGCAATGCGTTACCCACTTTGATTGGCGCTTCTGCGCCAGAGTGGATCACGTCACCGGCTGCGAGGCCTTTCGGTGCCAACACATAACGACGCTCGCCGTCTGCGTAGCAAATCAGGGCGATGTTTGCGCTGCGATTTGGATCGTATTCGAGGCGCTCAACAGTGCCAGGAACGCCATCTTTGTCGCGACGGAAATCAACCAAGCGATAGTGATGCTTGTGACCGCCACCTTTGTGACGCATCGTGATGTGACCGTTGTTGTTACGGCCCGAACCACGCTTTTGCGGCACGAGAAGCGGTGCATGTGGCTCGCCCTTATGCAGATCGGGGTTTACAACCTTGATCAGCGAACGGCGGCCAGGCGATGTTGGTTTTACTTTAACGAGTGCCATGATTTAAGCCTCCCCGCCGAAGTTAATTTCTTGACCTGGCTTCAGGGACACATACGCACGGCGGGAATCGCTGCGACGACCGCTGGTGCGACCGTGGCGCTTGATCTTACCGGCGCGGTTCAACATTTGTACGCTTTCAACCTGAACTTTGAAGAGAAGCTCAACAGCCGCCTTCACTTCAGGTTTCGTTGCATCTTGAATCACTTCGAAAACGACTTGCTCGTTTTTCTCAGCGACGAATGTGCTCTTCTCAGAAATGACCGGTGCTTTGATCACGGTCATCAAACGATTTTGATTCATTTGTATGACTCCTCGATCTTGGCAATAGCGGCCTTGGTGAAAAGTACGCGCTTGAAATTTAAGAGACGAACCGGGTCTACGTTGTGCGCAGCAATCGCCTCGACATGCGGGAGGTTGCGCGTAGCAAGGTAGAGGTTGTCGTTGACCGAATCGGTCACGATCAATGCCTCAGTGATACCCATGTTCTTCAACACGCCAGCAACCAGTTTGGTCTTCGGTGCATCGACATCGAAATTGTCCACCACCGACAAACGACCGTCGCGCGCGAGCTGCGACAGAATCGTTGCCATACCGGCACGGAACATTTTGCGATTGATCTTATGCGAGAAGTTCTCATCGGGCTTGTTCGGGAATGCACGACCACCGCCACGCCAAATCGGGCTTGAGGTCATACCAGCGCGGGCGTTACCCGTACCTTTTTGTTTCCACGGTTTTTTCGTCGAGTGACGAACTTCGGCGCGAGTTAACTGCGCACGGTTACCGCTACGTCCGTTAGCTTGATAGCCAACGACGATTTGGTGCACCAGCGCTTCGTTGTACTCACGTGCAAACACGGCGTCCGACGCGGCGAGCGTCGAGGCTGCTTTGCCCTGAGCGTTCAAAACTTGCAATTCCATCTTTAGCTCCTCACCGTCGGTTTGACGATGACATGGCCACCGGCTGTTCCGGGCACTGCACCTGCAATGAGGAGCAGACCGCGCGCCGCATCAACACGCACAACTTTCAACGACTGAACAGTGCGTTGTTTGTTACCGTATTGGCCAGCCATGCGCTTACCTGGGAACACACGGCCTGGATCCTGTGCCATACCGATCGAGCCCGGTGCGCGCGTTGTCACGGAGTTACCGTGCGTTTCGCGATTCGAGCTGAAGTTATGACGACGGATCACGCCAGTGAAGCCGCGGCCTTTGGTCGTTCCGGTAACGTCGACCGTTTGGCCAACTTGGAACGTCTCAGCACCGACGACGGAACCTGGTTTCAATTCGCCTGCTGCAACGGCCCATTCACGGGTAATTGCACCGGCTTGAACACCAGCCTTTGCGAAATGACCCGCAGCGGACTTGATCACGCGGCTAGCACGACGCTCGCCATACGTGACTTGAACGCCATCGTAGCCATCCGTTGTCGCAGTCTTTACCTGCGAGACGCGGTTGTTCGCAACATCGATCACAGTGACCGCTGTTGCCGAACCGTCGTCGTTGAAGACGCGTGTCATGCCGACTTTGCGTCCGATGAGTCCGAGACTCATAAGCTCACCTCTTCTTTCTTGCCGCCCCAGGTCTCCCCGAAGCGGTGCCAGTTTCAATTGACCGGCAGTTAGTCAGTGGATTTACTGAACCTTAATCTCAACATCGACGCCTGCCGGAAGATCAAGCTTCATGAGCTGATCCACCGTTTTGTCGTTAGGCTCGACGATGTCCATCAAACGTAGATGGGTGCGAATTTCAAATTGGTCGCGCGACGTTTTGTTAACGTGTGGCGAGCGCAGGATGTCGAAACGCTCAATACGAGTCGGCAAAGGCACAGGGCCTTTGACGATCGCGCCAGAGCGCTTCGCCGTTTCAACGATTTCCGAAGCAGACTGATCGATCAACTTGTAATCGAAAGCCTTGAGACGGATGCGAATTTTTTGGTTTTGCACGTTTGCTCTCGATTACTTAACAATTTTCGAGACGACGCCGGCACCGACAGTGCGACCGCCTTCGCGAATCGCGAAGCGCAGCTTCTCTTCCATCGCAATCGGCGCGATGAGTGCAACGGTCATCTTCACGTTGTCGCCTGGCATCACCATCTCGGTGCCCGCTGGCAGCGTGACCGATCCCGTGACGTCCGTCGTGCGGAAGTAGAACTGTGGACGGTAGTTGTTGAAGAACGGCGTGTGACGGCCACCTTCGTCTTTGCTGAGTACGTACACCTCACACTCGAAGTCGGTGTGCGGGGTGATGGAGCCTGGCTTGGCCA
>JBOFBL010000678.1:0-13803 GCA_051645545.1 Casimicrobium sp.
AAAAAAATAATCAAAGATGCCATCGCGCTTCACGATGAACATCATCGTGCGCGACACACTCGCGACTGCGCCGACATGAAAGACGCAGGCAAAGAACAAATCAAAGCGCTGTTCGGTTACGGCAAACGCATGCGCGCGACCGATGCCGCCGACAAAGAAGCGCGGCGCACGAGCATTTTGAACGCGGCTGAAACGCTGTTTAACGAAACGCACGAATTCGCAAACGTTGCAGAAGTCGCGCAAGCGGCGGGGCTCGCGAAGGGCACGGTCTATCTTTACTTTCAAACGAAGGAAGAGTTGTATCTCGCGCTGTACACGCGAAACGCCGAATCGTTTTTCACCGAGCTCATTAACGATCTCGAACTCGGTTTTCCGCATGGCGAGAAGAAGACGATCGATTTCGATTACATGCGCGAAATCGTTGCGCGTCACATGTTCGATAACGAAGGCTATATGCCGCTCGTCGCGCTTTGCTTCGGCGTGCCGCAGACAAGCATTCCACCTGAATCGGCGATTGCGACGCGGCAACTCATCACCAGCTGGCTCCTGCGCGCGGGCGCAGGAATCGAGCGTCACTTTCCGCATTTGCCGCAAGGCGAGGGTTTGCGTTTGCTCAATCATTGCTACGCGATGATGATCGGGCTCTATCAATTGCTCGGCGAACACAAATCGGCTCCGCAGCGCCCGAAAGACATCGGACTCGCGAGTTATCGGCAAGAAGCGATGGTCGCGATCGATCGCTATTGGCGCGCGGTGATCGGCGACACGAATTCGAAATAAGAAGATAGCGAAAGAAAAACCAAGGCACTCCTCCTCGACGAAATCAAGAAAAGAAACAAGGCAACACCCATGACGAAGATCATGAAATCCTCCTCGAAGCCATCGCCACGCACGTTGCAAACGGTGGTACTTATCGCTGCAAGCGCTGTGCTGCTCACCGCCTGTGGCAAAAAAGACGAAGCTGCCGCGCCAGCGAAGTCCGATCCGCCGCGCCCGGTGCGCGTAATGACGGTTGGCACGAGTGATGTGTCCGACGCGATTTTTTTACCCGGCGAAGTGCGCGCGCGCTATGAACAACGCTACGGTTTTCGCGTGCCCGGCAAGATCGCGCGACGTTTTGTTGACGTTGGGCAAGAGGTGAAAGCGGGCGCAACGCTCGCCGTGCTCGATTCGCAGGACGCTTTACCTGCGATCAACGCACAGGCCGCGCAGGTCGAAGTCGCAAAAACCGATCTTAAGTTTCAGCAAAGCGAATTGCGGCGACAACAAGAATTGCGCGACAAAGGTTTCGTGAGTGGTGCGGCGCTTGAGCGCCAAGCGGCGAGCACCGAATCGGCCAACGCGCGCGTGAAAGCCGCGCAATCGCAACTCGCGAGCGCGCAAAACGGTTTGAATTTCCAAACGCTGCGTGCAGACAAAGCGGGTGTCGTGGTCGGCGTCGATGCCGAAGCGGGTAGCGTGGTCGCGGCGGGGCAATCGGTCGTTCGCATTGCGCAGCTTGGCGAAAAAGAAATTCTCGTGAACGCACCGGAGCGCAACGTTGCGCAGATGAAAAAAGCGAGCGGCTTCATTGCGATTTTCGATGCACTGCCGGGCAAACACTTCAAAGCGACCCTTCGCGAACTCTCGCCGGCGGCCGATCCCGCGAGCCGAACGTACGCGGCGCGCTTATCAATCATCGACGAGACCGACGAGATCAAACTCGGCATGAGCGCCACGCTGCGCAGCGAACTCGCACAAGCCAAATCGATCGTGATTCCGAACACCGCGCTCTACACACGCGACAGTGCAACGCGTGTCTGGCTCGTCGATCGCGCGAGTGAAACGGTGAAAGCCGTCGAAGTGAAATTGGGCGAGAGCACGAACGACGGCGTCGTCATTGCAAGCGGCCTTAACGCGGGGGATGTGCTCGTCACCGCTGGCGCCAATCTGCTGCAGGTTGGGCAAAAGGTGCGCGTGATTGACGTGCCGAATGGAGCGCAAAAAACGCAGAATGTACCAATCCAGCCACAGACCGCTTCGCCCAAAAAAATCGGGGCAAGCGGAAAAATTCAAACTATTTCGAAACCTAACGAAATTAAACCAAGCGCCCAAACAAATGGGGCGGTAAAAGATAGTGCTGGAAACAGTGTTTCGAAGGACACCAGCAAACCATGAAGCGCGCTTTACCCGAGGAGCGCTTCAATGTTTCAGCCGCCGCGCTTCGCCATCAACAGCTAACGCTTTTCTTCATTCTCGCGATGGCGATCGCGGGACTCGCTTCTTATTTCAGTCTCGGTCAACGCGAAGATCCGAACTTCACGTTTCGTGCGGTCACTGTGCGCATGCTCTGGCCGGGCGCGACGACATCGCAAGTCGATCAGCAAGTCACCGATCGACTCGAAAAGAAATTGCAGGAAATGCCGTACTTCAAACGTACGCAAAGCTATTCGAAGCCCGGCGAGTCGCTGATCATTCTCGAACTCGAAGACACCGCGCCGCGCAAAGATGTGCAAGCGTTTTGGTATCAAGTGCGAAAGAAAGTACAAGACATTCGTCACACCTTGCCGCCCGAGGCGATTGGGCCGTTCTTCAATGATGAGTTCGGCGATGTATTCGGATCGATCTATGCATTCACGGGCGATGGATTTTCGATGTCCGAACTGCGCGATCAAGTCGAGGCAGTGCGCCAAGAATTGTTGCGCGTACCGGACGTTTCAAAGATCGAGGTGATCGGCGCGGTCGACGACAAGATTTACGTTGAAATTCCGAACGCGAAAATTGCATCGCTCGGTATCGATGCCGTGTCGATAGCCAATCAACTGCAAGCACAGAATGCGATCACGCCATCGGGCGTGTTCCAAACCAAGGACAACGCGATTGCGCTACGCGTGAGCGGGAATTTCGATTCGGTGAAATCCGTTCGCGAACTCGAACTTTCGGTCGCCGGAAAAACCGTACGCTTGGGCGACATCGCAACAGTCACTCGCGGTTACGCTGATCCACCGTTTCAAACCATTCGCTTGGCGGGCAAGTCGGCCATTGCGATCGCTGTATCGATGAAAAGCGATGGCGATGTATTGAAGCTCGGCGAAAACTTAACCAACCAAATGGCGCGAATCAAAAACGATTTGCCGGTTGGCGTTGAGTTCACTCAAGTATCGAATCAACCGAAGGTTGTGAAGCAGGCCGTTGGCACCTTCATGCGCGCATTGATCGAAGCCATTGCGATCGTGCTCGCGGTGAGTTTCCTCGCGCTCGGTTGGCGCGCGGGTGCGGTCGTCGCGCTCACCATTCCGCTCGTGTTGCTTGGCACCTTTCTCGCAATGCGCATATTCAACATCGATCTGCATCGCATTTCGACCGGTGCGCTCATTATCGCGCTTGGGCTTCTTGTTGATGACGCGATGATCGTCGTCGAAATGATGGTGCGCAAACTCGAAGAAGGCTTTGAGAAATTTGCTGCGGCAACCTTCGCGTACGCAAGCACCGCGTGGCCGATGCTCTCCGGCACGTTGGTGACGGCTGCGGGTTTCTTGCCGATTGCAACGGCAAAATCCGCAACCGGTGAATACACGTTCGACATGTTTAGCGTGACCACACTCGCGCTCATCATCTCGTGGTTTGCGGCGATCATCGCGACGCCGCTCTTCGGTTACTGGATTTTGAGAAAACCGAAGAACGCGGCTGCCGAAGGCGAGCCGCACGAGCATTTCGACACGCCGTTCTACACACGACTTCGCGCGATTATCGATTGGTGCATTCACCATCGTTGGAAAACAATCGTTGCAACGATTCTCGGTCTCGCGCTCGGTGTGGTCGGCATGGGGCTCACCGAAAAGCAATTCTTTCCGACGAGTGATCGCACCGAAGTGATGGTCGAGCTCTGGCTGCCCGAGGGCGCGAGCTTCAAAGCGACGGAAGCGCAGGTTGAAAAACTCGAAGCAATTTTGAAAGCCGATAAAGACGTGCAAGTGTTCTTCACGAGCGTTGGCAACTCCTTGCCGCGCTATTTCTTGTCGCTTAATCAAGAGCTCTTCCGCCCAAACTATGCGCACAGCCTGATTCTCACCGAGAGCCTCGAAGCGCGCGATCGCGTCACGAAGAAATTGCAAAAGGAACTTGAAACCAATTTCCCAGGCGTTCGCGGTCGCGCGTTGCGTACGCCACTCGGACCACCGGTCGCGTACCCTGTGATCTTTCGCGTGAACGGCCCGGACATCGATGTGCTCAAAAAAATCGGCGATGAAGTGGCCGCAGTGATGCGAAAGCACCCGAAGACGGTTGAAGTGAATACTGACTGGGGCGATCGCACGCCCGCCATTCAGGTTGAAGTCGATCAGGATCGCGCGCGCGCCGTGGGCGTGACCTCGCTTGCAATCGCACGCTCGCTTGGTGGCGCGGTATCGGGCGCAACGATTGGGCAATTCCGCGAACGCGATCGCCTGATCGACGTGGTGATTCGTGGCCCCGAGATTGAACGAATGGCGATCGCCAACGTGGCTGACTTGCAGATTGCCACCACGAACGGTCGCTATGTGCCGCTCTCGCAAGTCGCGACGGTGAAACAGGTGATGGAAGAGCCGATCATTCGTCGCTATTCGCGCGTGCCGACGCTTTCGGTGCGCTCCGATATTGTCGAAGGCGTGCAAGCGCCCGATGTGTCGGCGCAAATCAACCCGCAACTCGAACCGATTCGCGCAAAGTTGCCGCCGGGTTATCGAATCGATATTGGTGGCGCGTATGACGAGAATGCGAAAGCACAGGCCTCGATCAACGCGGGCGCGCCATTGATGTTATTTGTGTGGTTGCTGTTGCTGATGCTGCAGTTGCAGAGTTTCTCGCTCTCGGCGATGGTGCTCATTACTGCGCCGTTTGGCATCGTCGGCGTTGCGATGGGTTTACTAGCGTTTAGATTGCCGTTCGGTTTCGTTGCGATGCTGGGTGTTATCGCGCTCATGGGCATCATCATGCGGAACACCATCATCTTGATCGATCAAATCAAGCAACATATGGCAGCAGGCGAACACGCGTGGATCGCCGCTCGAGAAAGTGCCGTGCAACGGTTCCGACCGATCGTGCTTACCGCAGCGGCGGCGATCCTCGCGATGATTCCACTCACACGCAGCGTGCTTTGGGGGCCGATGGCCGTCGCAATCATGGCGGGGTTGATTGTTGCCACGGTGCTCACGATTCTCGCGGTACCTGCGATTTACGCCGCGTGGTATCGCGTGAAGCGACCCGCGTAGTCAATCGGTAGGAGCGCCCCTGTCGCGATCATTTTTTGAAATGATCTTGAAATGATCGCGACCAGGGGCGCTCCTACAATCTTTTTTGCGGCCTCCGACCCGTGGAACTTCTTCTCGACTGAGTGGTGTCGGCCGCAGCTTCGTCGTCTCGCTGCTCACGGCTTCGCCCTCGCTGGCTTGCTTCGCAAGCCGACCGCTCGCTCCTCGCCCCGTCATTCGTCGCAAAACACGCTAGATTTGGCCGTTCGCGCCGTCTCCCCGCGTTTCATCGCGTGTGTCTTCACGATGTAACGCGGGAACTTTATTGTTCGCTCCGTGGAATCGATGTACGGTTCCCTGAGGAGAGACACATGAACTTACTTCACTTGGTATTTGCGTTCAATTTAGTGACCGCAATTTTCATTTTGGCCGGCGCGTATTACTTGCACTTCAAGTACGACGAGAACACGACGGGCGATTCACGCGATTACTCGAATTACGCAGGCAGTATGGGTACAGGCGCTGCAGGCGTAGTCGGTGCGATGATTTCGGTTGGTTTGTTAGGCGGTTTGGCAACACTTTTCGCGTAAGCGCGCATGACGCACCCTCGCATCAGCGCGCGCCTGCTCGCATGAGCATTTCGATAAGCGCCTGATTGCCATTGCGACGCGCATAGTCAAGCGCCGTCATCCCGTTTGCATCTCGCCGCGCGACATTTGCGCCGCTTTCGAGCAACGCGATCACCACATCGTTCGCCCCCGCTTTCGTAGCGAGTATCAGCAAACTCGTGCCTGCGCCGTCGGTTGAGTTGGCATCGGCACCTTCGGCAAGCGCTCGCGCTACGGCCGCTGCGTTTTTTGCAGTCACTGCATCGCGCAGTGCGCCGTTCGCGCGCACGATGCGCATGCCTTCGCGCATTGCAGGGGTGAGCTCGCCGATGCGCTGCTGCTGCGCCTCTGGTGATGCAGCGCGAGTGTCCGACGCCGCGGCTGGGGCAGGCGACGCAGCCGGTGCCGCTGGCGGCACAGGTGCTGCGGCGACCGAGGGCGCAGAGGGGCGCACTTCCAGTTTTCTCATGGGGCTTGCGTCGGTTGCGTTGTCGAATTGCGGGTCTATACGCGCCACTTTGTTTTGCGCGGCGCGCGTCGGCTCACCCGACGCAATCGCAGGCTCGTTGGCAGGCGTCGTTGCGCGTGCAAGATCGGCGCTCGCCGCGCCAACGCTTGGCGTACTTTCGATCACGATGCGGGCGCGCGACTCGGGCTTCTGCGGCTCGGCAATCTTGGCAAGCCGCTCACGACTGGCGTCTGCATCGCTGCGGCGCTCACCATCGGCGAGCGCAAACTTCGATTCACTCTCAGTGGCGCGTTGCGGTGCCGGGAAGGCATTGGGAGCGGGCGCTGATTGCGCGCGCGGCGCAGGTGCAGGAGGTGCGGGTGGCGCGGCAGGGGGTGGCGGCGGCGCAGCGGCTGCCGCTACAGGTGCTTGCTTCAATGTAGGCGACGCGTCGACGACCTTCGATTCCATGGGTTTCGCATTCATAGCGGTCGCAACGCTCGCTTCTTTTTCTGTTTTGGGCGCTGTAGCAGGCGATGCAGGTGCGGTGGCGACCGTCGGGGCAGGTGCAGGAAACGCCGAGCGATCTTCGGTCGGGTCATTGGTGAGTTGAAACGCGATAAAACCCGTCACACTTGCGGTGAACACCGATGCAGCAAGCGCGTATTTCCAGCGACCGTCGTTGGCGGCGCGCTTCTGTGCGAATGGCGTGGGATTGCCCGCACGCACGTTCGCGTCGGCGACGGCCTGCGCATGCGCGAGCACGGATGCGCGTACGCGAGCATTCGGCGATTCATTCATCGCACTGTTTGCTTCGCGATAGCGTTCGAGTAGCAGATCTTTAGGGGTCTCGTTCATGGCCGCACCTCCGCAAGCGATGCATCGTTCGGTGCAAGAATGGATTTCAATTTCGCCCGCGCATAGCGCAAGCGGCTCTTTGCCGTCTCAAAACTCACTTTGGTGGCGGCAGCGATTTCTTCAACGCTCATCTCGCCTTCGGCTTGCAATAAAAACGCTTCGCGCTGATCGGCGGGCAATTGCTCGACGGCATGGAGCAATTCGCGCGCGATGTCTTTCGATTCCAGTTGTCGCAACGGCCCGAGCCTCGATTCCGCTGCGAGCTCTGAGAACATCGATTCGCCATCGTCGTTCTCTTCATCAATACTCTGGTGCGATTTCGCGGTTCTCGACAGATCGATCACGCGATTTCGCGCCATGGTGAACAACCAGGTGCGGAACTTGGCGGTCGCTTCGTACGTTGCTGCGCTGCGCGCCACGGCAAACCACAATTCCTGCGTCACATCGTCGGCAATCGCGGGTTCGCGCACGCTCCTCAATACGAACCGCCACACCGGTTTTTCATGACGATCGTAGAGCGCCTCAAAGGCTCGCGCGTCGCCTTTGGCAAAGCGGTGCATGAGCGCTTCATCGCTTTCGTTCGCCAGTGTCTTCGAAGCCGCATCGATCATCTCGCGATTATCGCTGCGGTTCAGAAATTCGAAACCCCTCGCCAGGAGGTCGAGGGGTTTGCGACTGATCTCGGCAACGTTCACGAGTCGCCCCGTGTCGATCGCTTAAGCCTAGCGATACCAGCGCGGTGGATCCGGCACGTAACCGTTTTGGCCGTAGCTCTCCGGGAATGGATTCGGCGAGCGATCATGCGGATAACGATGGTCGCGGATCACGCCCATGGCCACCAAATTCGCGTGACTGTCGTAGCGGATACGAATGACTTCCGCAGGCGACGAGCTGGCGCGCTCAAACGTCGTGCGCGAGACGCTGTCGTATTCGCGTGCGCCGTGACCGGTGCCGAGCGATTCTTCAGCACGTTGCGGTGCGGCTGCCACACCACCGTACGCCTGTGCACGCTTCGAGGTGTCCGTGCGTGGCGCTTCAGTCGGGGCTGGTGCCGACGATGGCGCACCTTCGCGCACCCCATTCTTGGCTTGCGGACCTTCGTAACGATAGCGCCACGACGGTTCAGGCTCATCGCGATGATCGTAGCGCGGTTGCGACCAACGGATCGGCGCTTTCTCGCGGAACATGGCGATGCCGATGGTGCCGACGTTTTCCGGGCGACCGGTACGCTCTGCGTAAGACTGAGGCGAAGCGACGAACGTGAACGCCGCGACTTCATGGTCGCTCTTTCTCCAGCCCGACACGCTGTAGCTTTGATAGCGATTGAACACGTAGCCTTGTTGATCGACACCCGCCGTTTCACCGGAGAGCACGTTCACGCCGTCCACCGATACGACCGCAAGCATGCGACCGTTCAAACGGTTGTTGATCGTCACCGAATATTTCGCGCCGGGCGTGCCGGCAACCCAGTATTCGCCACGATGCTGATAGACGGGCATGGTGCGACCGGTATCGCGATCAACGATCGAGATGTTCGCGAGCGCCCCCAGACTGTAAGCAGCGGGCGTTTGGTATGCACGCGCATGCACTGGCTTCACCGTGGTGGCGAGCAATGCGATGGCGCAGGAGGCGGCCAGTGCGGTCACGATGGCATTGCGTGGCAGCGCAAAGTTGGCATTGCGCGAAAGCGCAAGGGCGCGTGATGCGGTGAAAGGAACAGATGCCGAAAGTACCCGTTTCATTGTCAATCTCCTTGATTGAGTCACGCGAAGTGCCGCGCTTAGAGACTGAAACGAATGGGGTGAATATTTGGGGTTAGAGGAAAACCATTATTTCCTAGAGTATCTTTTCAGCGTACTTCATGATTGCCAAATTTAATTGGGCGATAAGATTAAAAATAGTATTTATTGAAAATGACTAAAAACGCCTTTTATGCCCAAGTAAATCGGGCGAAACGGCGTAGAGTTAGAACGCGAAATAAGGCGTTTAATGCTGCGCCGTGGGCGCGTTCACGACGTCGGTGGGAATGATCGTCGGCATGATCGTCGTATTGCCTTCCGCGTCGCGCAGCATTTCTCGCAACGTCTGCCCGTCAATCAATTGCAGTTGCCGCCCCGCAGCGAAGGTGCGCGCCTCTTGCGTGAAGCTGCCCGTCGTTACCGCAATGCCGCCGTTTGCTTTGCTCACGATCACCATGCTGTAGAGCTCGCGAATCACGGCGATATCCACGCTCTGCTGTTTCCAGGCTTTGCAATGCGCGATGAACATTTGCCTGCCGCGTGCGAGTTGCAAATTGCGCGCGCCGTCGTCGCTCGAACTGCCGCGCTCCGTGATCTGAAACCCGCGACGGCGAAACGCTTCGACCGCGAGCAATTCGAATTGGCCCCAGGTCATGCGTTGTGACGCAGAGGAATTGCCCGACGCTGCACCGCTTGCGGCGTGTACATCGTGGCCGCGTCCGAGCATGAAGGTCACGGCACCCGCGAGCGTGAACAACACCAGTAACGCCACCGACGCGAAATCGACGATCGTGTACCAGCGCTCCGCGCCCTCATCGGCCGGGTTGATTTGCGAATGAATGCCTTGCAGCAAAAAGAAACTCGCGCCCGCAATCAGCAGCCACGCCCACCATGGCAACAGGCTGATGCCACGCATGCGCCCACGCGAAGGCTCGCGCGGAGGCGGCGGTGCAGGACGTTTGCGGGGTGAGGGCGTTGGCGGGACGGAAACGGGCATGAGCTGCGGTGAAGGGTAACGCGTTTGCGAGAAACAAATCCGATAGGTAATGAATCAACGCAGAAGTTCAAGGATTGTGCATCAGAACAATCGCATTCGCCACAGACTCATATACATGAGTTGTTGCCTGGATTGAACAAAAATGCGCGGTGTTGCAATGAAACGATGGACGCAAATATCGACTATTCTGCTGCTGAAAAAAAATTATGCAGCTAAGCGATTGATAAATATGAATTTACTGTCTGACCGCAAAGCCGATTGTTCGCGTTTGTCTAGTTCATCGCTATTGCAAACAATTTTTTCCCTAACGTTTTCGAAGACCTTTGACTGAACCTTTCGCGAACCACCAACATTGAAAAAATAATCAACTGACATTACCGTCTAATGGCTAATTTAATTGGGGCTTTATAGCGTTTTATAATAAAAATGAAAACAATAGTAATTCTATCGATTACCCAAGTAAATAGGGCGTTAGTCGTTATTGTTTATAGCTATTTTCCGTGCTGTGAATCGCTCGGCCAGCGATAAATTTCTTCAAACACGTTCACCCAGCCGTTTGCAAGCTGATCAAGGGTCTGTTCGCCCTTGGCAAGCGTCGCTGTCGTCGGATCGCCGACCGTGCCATTGGTTGAAATGTCGGAGGTCGTCCACGCTTTCGTCAAACGGCCGATGAAATACGTGAGCTGATCGGCGCGTTTTTCCGCAGGCCAGTTTGCCTCCGCGCGATCCATGTGAACGGTGTTGGGCAGGAGCTTCATCATGAGCGAAGTTTCGCCATCACCCGCATGAATGCCAATCGCCGCTTCTTTCGGCGAGAGCAAATCGTTGATCGTGTTTGGCACATCCCAGATGAACAAATGCCAGCAGTGATAGTCGCGATACTTCACATGCAAATCGCGCGCTGCGATGCGAAGAATTTCCGGCTGACCGCCGTGACCGTTCACGAGTACGAGTTTTCGAAAACCGCTCACGTAAGCTTGCTCGCCGATTTCCATGAGCAAAGTCGTGAGCGTGTTGGCAGTGAGCGTGATCGTGCCCGGAAAACCATCGTGTTCGTTGCTCTTGCCGTAATAGAGCGGCGGTAAGCAAAGCGCAGGATTGTCTTTCGGCAACCGCGCGAGTGCTTCGCCGATCACGCCGAGTGTTAACGCGGAATCTACCGCGACCGGCAGATGCGGCCCATGCTGCTCAATCGAACCGATCGGCAAGATCAAAGGCACGTTCGCCTTATCCGGCAAATCGCGGATCTCTTGCCAGGTTTTGTAGGCGTAGTAGCGGAGCGGGGGGATGAAGCCGTGCATCATTTTTCTGTAGGCGCGGACTAGGCCGCGCTTCGGTGTTCGGAAGTCAAATGATAGATCGCGCAAAGATCGTTCCCCTCTCCCTTGAGGGGAGAGGGTGCCCGAAGGGCGGGAGAGGGTGACGGTCGATCTTCAATCCCGACCGATCCGTCGCGCAATCGTCACTCTCTCCCCCACCCCTCTCACCCTAGGGAGAGGGGATCGAAGAGATCGCAGCCGAGCCTCTATAGATCTCCTCGTTCCAACCTCGAAGCTTGCCTGGATTCAACAACCCCAACGGATCAAACCGTCTCTTTGCCGCCACCTGCTTCGGATCGATCTGTTTCGAATTGCCTTCTTCCACTTCGTACACATGCGGGTTCATCACAAACGCGCCATGTGATTCGAACGTTGCTATGTCAGCATCAATCTGTTCGCGACTTTCAAATTTGAGCACCGGCAACCCGCCGCACGCAACCGCGCCTTCCGCGTTGCGAATGAACTCGAAATGCATCATTACCCTCGGATTCAATTGATCGTGTAGCAACTTTGCCTGCTTCACAGGATCGGTCAAAATACATTGCAAATACGTGAACGACGAATCGAGCCGCAGCACGTGCATCGTCGTATGGTTCCAGCAGAACTCGTGCGCATAGCGCCCACGCGAAGCCGCTTCCTCGGCGCTCGCCCAGTGATTCACCGTGCCACCATGCGACGCGACGAGTGCGCGATAGGCTGCCTCAGCGTTGTCCGCAATCAAACAAATCGTATACGGTTGATCGGCTGCGATTAACTTTTTCAACAACAGCATGTATTTCGTGAAACCCGCCGCGAAGATGCCGCATTGCTTTTTCGCGATACCGGGAGACGCGGCAAGCGCGGCACCGAATCGCATCGCATCGTCGAACGTTGGAAAACTCGCGTAGCTTTCATTCCAATGCTGCTTCGGCGCGAGCGCAATCGTCAATTCAACGATGATACCGTTCGTCCCGTACGCATGCGCGAGCGCGAGGCATTCGTCGCCCTGAAGCTCAACGAGTTCCGGCGTCTCGGAAACCGTCATCACTTTAAGCGACAACACATTCGACGGCGCATAAATCGGACCGAAGTTGATCGAACCCACGCCACCGAAACCGCCACCGAACAAACCGCCAACGGTTGCAAGACGAAACGTGCTCGGATACGTGCGTTGCTCAAAACCATTTGCATTTGCTGCGACTTCGAGATCGAGCAATTTGCAACCCGCTTCCACCGTCGCCATCCCGCGTTCGATGTTCACAATGCGATTCATCGACGACATGTCGATCACGAGTCCGCCGTGCAATGGAATCGCTTGTCCGTAATTGCCGGTGCCCGCGCCGCGCATCGTGATCGGCGTTTTCGTTTTCGCGCATTCGGAGACGATGCTCGCCAGTTCCTCGCGCGTACGCGGACGCACGACCGCATCGGCGCGTTTGTCGTCGAGTTCGGTTTTCAATAGCGGAGAAAACCAGTAGTAATCCTTCGAGAGTTTCTCGATGTCTTTTTGATCGGTGATCCAGTCTAGATCTGGGAAAGTGTGTTTGATGTGCACGACTGAGGTCATTGATTCGATCACAGTTTCGTTATTCGTGGCGTCATCCCGGCGCAGGCCGGGACCCATCGTGGCAAACGCGCGTGCTGAAATCGAGCATTTCACTTTGCATGATTGGGTCCCGGCTTGCGCCGGGATGACGCGTTTGCATTATTCGATCTTCGCAGCAGTAATTTCAACCTCAACTAACCACTCCGGCCGCGTAAAACCGGACACCATGATGAGCGTACTCGCCGGTCGACACTCGCCCAAAAACGTCGAACGCACGCGCGAATACTCTGCGATGTGTTCGCGATGAATCAAAAACGTTTTCACGCGCACAAGATGCTCAACGCTCATCTGCGCGCTCGCGAGAATCGCCACGATGTTTTGCCAAACGAGTTCCGTTTGCGCAGCAATCCCTTCCGGCCACGAACCATCAAGTCGAACGGGTAATTGTCCGCTCGATTCAAGAATGCGCGCACCAGGCGGCAATTCGATCGCGTGGTTATACGTAGAAAGCGGCACGTAAATCTCGGGCGGGGTGTGGGGTTTCCAAATTGTTTTCATCGTTCAACTCAAACTGTGGGAGCGCGCTTGCGCGCGAAAGATTCACCTAGAGTATGTTTCGAATGCAGTGGGTAGTTATGCATACGCCGTTTCGCGCGCCAGCGCGCTCCCACAACTTGCTGCCATACACCTTGCGCATAAGAGCCCGCTCAATTTTCGGTCTAACAATGAAGTTTCGCCACTGCTGCCAACGATAATAGACGCAACCGCCAGAAAGCCCTCAATGACCGATTCCGAACGCAACAAAAATATCGTTTACGCCTTGCTCGTGGTTTCGATCATCTTAGGCATCGCGATGGGTTCGCGCAATGCGTTCTCAGGGCTTTTCTTGCAACCCATTTCCGCCGACATGAAATGGGGGCGCGAGGTGTTCTCCTTCGCGGTCGCTTTGCAAAACATCATCTGGGGCGCGTCGCAGCCCTTCATCGGCTACATCGCGGATCGATATGGCGCGAAACGCGTGTTGATCGTGGGCGCGGTGCTTTACACGATCGGCTTCGTGTGGACTGCGTTTCTCTCAAGCACGTTCACCCTCGCGCTCTCC
>JBOFBL010000679.1:0-2421 GCA_051645545.1 Casimicrobium sp.
GCGCTTGCGCGCGAATCGCGCGCAAGCGCGCTCCCACACGTTACAAGCTTTGCTTGAGTTGTTCGAGGATTGCCGGATTCTCAAGCGTTGAGATGTCGGACGTAATCGCCTCACCCTTCGCGATCGAGCGCAGCAAGCGGCGCATGATTTTTCCGGAACGCGTTTTCGGCAAGTTGTCGCCGAAGCGAATGTCTTTCGGCTTTGCGATCGGACCGATTTCTTTGCCAACCCAATCACGGAGTTCTTTCGCGAGTTTCGCGGCGGCTTCTTTGTCTGTGGGGCGTTGTCCTTTGAGCACAACGAAGGCAACGATCGCTTCACCGGTCGTGTCATCGGGGCGTCCAACGACCGCTGCCTCTGCAACCAAGGCGCTGTTCGCCACGAGTGCCGATTCGATCTCCATCGTGCCAAGACGATGACCCGAGACGTTGAGCACGTCGTCGATGCGACCGGTGATGCGGAAGTTACCCGTCACCGCATCGCGCACCGCGCCGTCGCCTGCGAGGTAATAGCCCTTGAGCTCTGCTGGGAAGTACGCTTTTTTGAAGCGCTCTGGATCACCCCAAATCGTGCGGATCATCGACGGCCAAGGTTTTTTAATGACGAGGATGCCGCCGGAGCCGTTGGCCACATCGCCCGCCGTTTCATCAACGATAGCCGCTTCGATTCCGGGTAGCGCCGTCGTGCACGAACCGGGCACGAGCGGCGTCACACCCGGCAGCGGGGTAATCATGTGGCCGCCGGTCTCGGTTTGCCAGAACGTATCGACGATCGGGCAGCGCTCGCCGCCGATGTGTTTGTGGTACCACATCCACGCTTCAGGGTTGATTGGCTCACCGACCGAGCCGAGCAAACGCAACGACTTCAAATCGTATTTCGATGGCGCGAAATCGGGCGCGACTTCCGCGGCTTTAATGAGCGAACGAATCGCAGTCGGTGCCGTATAAAAAATCGTGCACTTGTGTTTTTGAATCATCTCCCAGAAACGACCTGCGTTCGGAAACGTCGGCACGCCCTCGAAAATGATTTGCGTTGCACCGGTCGCGAGCGGGCCATATGCAACATACGTGTGACCCGTGACCCAACCCACATCCGCCGTACACCAAAACACGTCGCTCGGTTTGATGTCAAACGTCCACTTCATCGTGAGCATCGCGTGCAGCATGTAGCCGCCGGTTGAATGCTGCACACCTTTCGGTTTGCCCGTCGAGCCCGAGGTGTACAGCACGAACAGCGGATGCTCGGCGTCGACCATGACCGTAGGGCAATCGTCCGATTGGCCGCCCTCGACCTTCGCCCATTCGATGTCTTTTGCGCCCCAGGCGACATTGCCGCCCGTGCGTTTGTAGACGACCGTGTGGCGCACCGCGTCGCAACCACCCATGCTGTACGCCTCATCGACTGCGGGTTTGAGTGGCAGCGCTTTGCCGCCGCGCATTTGCTCATCGGCTGCGATCACGAGCGTTGCGCCCACATCAACGATACGCTCTTGCAAACTCTTCGCCGAGAAACCGCCGAACACAACGGAGTGTGTAACACCAATGCGCGCGCAGGCCTGCATCGCAATCACCGCTTCGATCGACATCGGCATGTAAATGATCGAGCGATCGCCTTTTTTGTAACCAAGCGATTTCAAACCATTCGCAAAACGCGAGACACGTTTATGCAACTCACGATATGTAATCGTCGAAGATTTGCCATCGTCCGTTTCGAAAATGATTGCGACTTTGTCGGCCGTGGGTGTGTTCAGATGACGATCCAAACACTGATACGAGGCATTCAATTCGCCGTCTTCGAACCACTTGAAAAAAGGCGCGTTTGAGTCGTTGAGCGCCTTGGTAAACGGCTTCGCCCAAATCAAATTCTCGCGCGCGAGATCAGCCCAGAAACCGGCATGATCTTTCGCCGCTTTCGCCTTCATCGCATCAACATCGGCGGGCTTCACATTGGCTTGTGCAGTGAACGACGCGGGCGGCGGAAACACGCGATTCTCGACGAGAACCGATTCAATGGCGGACATAATGTGCTCTCCTTTTTTGTTCGTGACGACGCGGTGGCACGTGCACCTGCGCGCAGTCGATTTTCATTTTCGAATGTATCACCGCGCTCACGATCATCGATTATCGATTATCGAAAACGCGCGCGATTTAGCTCGAGATTCGCCGTGAATTTACACGCCGATGTTGACAACGCACTGACGAATTTTCATTTCCAGCTTAAATAACTATCGCCCAATTAGTACGGGCATAAAAAGGATAAATAATATTTATCGATATTTAAATAAAGTAACCATCCCCCGGCAAAGCCGGGGGCTTTAAGTATTGTGAGCCGCTCAAAGCGGCTAAACGGGGTCGCTCACGCGGCCCCAACTTTTTGCGCCACCGCTATGGTGGCTATTTCCATAGCCCAAGTTGCTCCAAC
>JBOFBL010000680.1:0-7833 GCA_051645545.1 Casimicrobium sp.
TCTTCCATCGCGACACAGTGCGCGAGATAGCCCATGTTCGCGCCGCCGTATTCCTCGGGCACGGTGATCCCGAGAATGCCGAGGTCGCCCATCTTTTTCCACAATGGCATCGGGAATTGATTGTTGCGATCGATCTCTGCCGCGAGCGGTGCGATTTCGGCGGCGGCGAACGCAGCGATCGAATCGCGCAGCATGTCGATGTCTTCGCCGAGGTTGAATTTCAAGAATGGGAACTGCATCATGACCTCCTGTAGGAGCGGCTCTGCCGCGATTGCGGGTGCAACGGCTGCGCGGTTGGGTAAAGCCGCTCCTGCAAGGGGTTATTTCTTCGGTACATTAATCAGTGTTTGTTGCATCAGTGCGCAGAGCGTTTCTTTGCCGTCGTGCACTGAAAATACTTTGCCCTGGGTGATGGTGAGCGTGCGCCCCGCCTTTATGACTTCTGCGCGCGCAATGATCTTTTCGCCAGAAGCTGGCGCGATGAGATTGAGTTTGAATTCGACGGTGAGGACGTCCGTACCTTCCGGCATCTTGGTGAAACCCGCGCAACCGCCCGCGGTGTCGATCAACGTGCTAACGATGCCCGCATGAAAAAACCCCGCTTGCTGCGAAAGCTCAGGACGGAAGTCGAGTTCGAATTCGCATACGCCATCACCAACATTCGCGATGCGCGCGCCCAGCATGCGCATCGCGCCCTGGCCATTGAAAATGGCACGAACTTCTTCAATTTTGGTCGCGGAGGACATGCCGCAATTCTAGCGACATAAGTTGACGTTAACGTCAACTTAAGGGGTAATCCTCAGCCAGTAAGCAAACGCTCACACCGCTTTCAAGCGGCGCTTGCAATCCTTCATGATGCCATCGATTTCCTGAATCACGACGTCGATGTCTTCGCGCTGCTGTTCTAGTAATGTGCGGCGCTTTTCCAGCACCTCCATGAACTTGAGCAACTGTGAGCGCTCGCTCTTGTCGGCATCGTAAAGATCCAAAATCTCAGCAATCTCGGCCAAACTCATCCCAAGACGCTTGCCGCGCAGCACGAGCTTCAGGCGCACGCGATCGCGCTGTGCGTACACGCGGCGCGTGCCCTTGCGCATCGGCGTGATGAGGCCGTGATCCTCATAAAAACGAATCGCACGCGTGGTAAGTGCGAATTCGTCGGCGAGATCGGAGATCGTGAAGGTTTCGGCGCGAGCCGCGTCGGCAGTCATTGAGAGCGTTGTTTAAGTTCGGGGAGACGAAAACTCGAATGCTTCCCGAAGCTGACGCTAACGTCAAGTTAGCATTTACGCATGTCTTTTCCGCTTACCTTCCCTTTTTCTGAACCGCCCGCGCCAGGTACATCAATCAAACTCGCCGAAGGCGTGCATTGGATTCGCATGCCGCTGCCGTTTGCGCTCGATCACATCAATTTGTGGTTGATCGAAGAGGACGATGGTTGGAGCGTTGTCGATACCGGCTTCGGCATTCAAGCAACGCGCGACATTTGGGAGCAGCATTTCGTCGGCACGATGGGCGGTCGCCTCTTGAAGCGCATTATTTGTACGCACTATCACCCCGATCATTTGGGCAATGCGCAATGGCTCGCAGAGCGCTTCGCAACGCATGAAGGCCCGCTGATTCCAGAGATGAGTTTGCTCGAACTCGTGACCGCGCATGCGGTTGCGGGCGGCACTGGTGCGCATCAGAAAACTGCGCTCGCCGAATTCTTCCGTTCGCATGGTTTAACCGAAGAGCAAATCGAAATCACCGCGAATCGTGGCAATACCTATAGCGGTGGCGTACCGACACGACCAACGACCTGTCAACGCATTTTTCCCGGCGATACGGTTGAAATCGGCGGCAAACTGTGGACGACTATCGTCGGGCACGGTCACACGCCGGAGCATTTGAGTTTTTATTGTGAGGAACTCAAAGTGCTCATCAGCGGCGACATGTTGCTGCCGAAGATTTCAACGAATGTGAACGTGTGGCCGGTGACTGCGCTCTCGGATCCGGTCGGCGAATATGTGAATTCGCTGCAAGCGTTTAAGTATTGCGAAGACGACACGCTCGTGTTGCCGTCGCACGGTTTGCCGTTTTGCGGCATCAAAGCGCGCGTCGAAGCGCTCGAAACGCATCACGAAGCGCGCATGAACGAACTTTACGCTGCGGTGCTCGATTCACCAAAAACTGCGGCCGAGCTGATTCCCGTTTTGTTCCGCCGACAGCTCGATAACCACCAACTCTTCTTCGCGATTGCAGAGGCCGTCGCGCATGTGAATCACGGTTGGCACGTGGGGCGCTTGTCGCGAAACGTGGGTAGCGATGGTCGAATTCGCTTTGCACTTACTGCTTAAAAATTAAGCAACAAATACGATCCTGGAAAATACCCCAATCGCCCTATTTATATGGGTGACTGGATCGTTTAGTTGGTTTTTCGATATTTCGTTAAAATATCTCTATTACCAAATTAAATTGGGCGATCCGATAAATTGCTAGGCTATCGATTTATTCGAGATGAGCACGAAGCATCCACGCCATCTTCTCGTGTTCCTCCATCAATCCGGTGAGGAAGTCCGTCGTACCTTCGTCACCCAAGTCGTCGGTAATCTCCTCATCTTTTCGCAACTGACGAATGATCGCCTCGTGCGCTTCGAGTAGCGATTCGATCATCGCCTTCGCAGATTTCGCGCTGCCTGCTTTGTCGTCAATGCGTTTTGCTTTCGCGTAGTCACCAACGGTCGCATCGGGTTCGCCGCCAAGCGAACGAATACGCTCTGCAACGTCATCCAAAATTTCATCGAGCGCTTCGTATTGATCCTCGAAGAACTTATGCATCGCATGAAAGTTAGGCCCGGTCACATTCCAATGCGCGCCGCGCGTGGCGATGTAGAGCGCCACTTCGTCGGCAAGCAATGGTTGCAACACTTTGATGACTGCGTTGCGGGCTTTATCGGGAAGACCAATGTTCGGTTTCATGATCAAACTTTCTGATGCTTGAGTTGCGGGAATGCTACTTGGAAATTTACGCGGTGGCGGCGCATCTGTCCACCACCGCTGACTATCGACTTATTTCAGGGTGAAACGATCGAGGTTCATCACTTTCGTCCATGCAGCAACGAAGTCGCGCGCGAACTTTTCTTTCGCATCGTCTTGCGCGTACACCTCGGCGATCGCACGCAACTGAGAGTTGGAACCGAACACGAGATCGACACGCGTTGCCGTCCATTTCTGCGCGCCACTCGTGCGATCCTTGCCCACAAAACTCTCTTTGGCGTCGGAGGTGGGTGTCCACACCGTGCGCATGTCTAGCAAGTTCGTAAAGAAATCGTTGCTCAATACGGCTTTGCGCTTCGTGAAGACGCCATGCTCGCTGCCGTCGGCGTTGATGCCAAGCACCCGCAGGCCACCGACAAGCACCGTCATCTCCGGCGCGCTTAAGGTCAAGAGTTGCGCGCGATCGAGCAGCATCTCTTCGGCGGACGTCGAGTACGCACGTTTCTGATAGTTGCGGAAACCATCGGCTTCGGGTTCGAGCGCGGCGAAGGATTCGGCATCGGTCTGCGCTTGTGTCGCATCGGCGCGCCCAGGCGTGAACGGAACGGTGACATTGAAACCACCGTCTTTAGCAGCCTTCTCGACCGCCGCGCTGCCTGCGAGCACGATTAAGTCTGCGAGCGACACTTTCTTACCGCCTGCGGCCGAGGCGTTGAACTGCGCTTGGATTGCTTCCAGCGTGCCGATCACTTTCGCGAGCTGAGTCGGTTGATTGACCTGCCAATCCTTCTGCGGCGCCAGGCGAACGCGCGCGCCATTCGCGCCGCCGCGCATATCGGAGCCGCGGAACGTGGAGGCCGACGCCCACGCGGTCGACACCAATTCGGCAATCGATAGTCCCGAAGCGAGCACCTTCGATTTGAGTGCCGCGATATCCGCAGAGTCGATCAGTGGATGATTGACCGCCGGAATCGGGTCTTGCCAAATCAATTCTTCGCTCGGCACTTCGGGGCCAAGATAACGAACCTTCGGGCCCATGTCGCGATGCGTGAGTTTGAACCACGCACGTGCAAACGCATCCGCGAAGGCTTTCGGATCGCTATGAAAACGACGCGAAATCTTCTCGTAAATCGGATCGAAACGAAGTGACAAGTCCGCAGTCGTCATCATCGGTGCGTGCTTTTTCGATTTGTCATGCGCATCGGGAATCATGTGCTCAGGTTTCACATTCTTTGCGCGCCACTGGTGTGCGCCCGCCGGGCTCTTCACGAGCTCCCACTCATAGCCAAATAGCATGTCGAAATAGCCGTTGTCCCACGTCGTAGGATTCGGTTTCCACGCGCCTTCGATGCCACTTGTAATCGTGTCGACGCCTTTGCCTGTGCCCATTTTGTTGAGCCATCCGAAGCCTTGCGCCTCGAGCGATTCGCCCTCTGGCGCAACGCCGACGTTCGACTCCGGGCCTGCGCCGTGCGCTTTACCGAAGGTATGACCGCCCGCAACCAGCGCCACTGTTTCTTCATCGTTCATCGCCATGCGCGCGAAGGTTTCGCGCACGTCGCGCCCCGAGGCGACCGGATCGGGATTGCCATCCGGACCTTGCGGATTCACATAGATCAAACCCATTTGCACAGCCGCCAGCGGCTTTGCAAGATCGCGCTCACCGCTGTAGCGGCTGTTCGGTTTATCGCTCGTCGCGAGCCATTCTTTCTCCGCGCCCCAGAAGATGTCTTCTTCCGGCTGCCAAATGTCCGCGCGACCGCCGCCGAAGCCAAAGGTCTTGAAGCCCATCGATTCGAGCGCGACATTGCCCGCGAGGATGTAGAGATCGGCCCACGAAATTTTGTTGCCGTACTTTTGCTTGATCGGCCACAGCAAGCGACGCGCTTTGTCGAGATTGCCGTTATCCGGCCAGCTATTGAGCGGCGCAAAACGTTGATTGCCAGTGCCCGCGCCACCGCGCCCATCGCCCACGCGATAGGTGCCCGCTGCGTGCCACGCCATGCGAATGAAGAGGCCGCCGTAGTGCCCCCAGTCGGCGGGCCACCAATCTTGCGAATCGGTCATCAGCGCGCGCAGATCGGCTTTCAACGCTTTGTAATCGAGCGATTTGAACGCGGTCGCGTAATCGAACGCCTCACCGAGCGGATTCGATGCCGGTGCGTGCTGATGCAGGATGCTTAAGTTCAACTGATTCGGCCACCAATCGTGGTTCGATCGCGTGCCGGGAGTGGTTCGTGCGCCGTGTGCGCCGGAGAATGGGCATTTTGCTTCGGTGGTCATAAGTTAACTCCTTGCTGAGGTGTTCACGTATTGTTGTGGCGTTGCACTGTGTTGTAAAACAACTTAATATGTCTTCTGTAATCGGTTTTTTCGGACAACACTTTGGTGGCGCAAGTTCCTAAAGAAACCCTTATCCGTCCGCAAACGCACCTCGAACGGTCAGACTATCTGTTTACGATGCGACTTTGTCTACCTCAGTGTGCGACAACTGCGTCACCGTCCCCGTTCGTGGTGAGCACAGTTCATCCTGAGCTTAGTCGAAGGATCGAACCATGAACGGCACTTGAGAAACTACAGCCATGCCCGCCCTACCCTCCCTCCAGCAGCTCCGCTACCTGATCGCGCTCCACGAAGAGCAGCATTTCGGTCGCGCTGCCGAGAAGAGTTTCATCACGCAAAGCACGCTCTCAGCGAGTCTGCGCGATCTGGAATCGGTGCTCGATGTCACGCTCGTCGAACGCGATCGGCGGCATGTGTCGTTTACCTCAATCGGCGAAGCGGTCGTCGCGCGCGCGCACGATCTCGTTGCGCAGGCGACCGATTTGGTCGAGCTTTGCGCATCGTCACGTCATCCGCTTACGGGCACGTTTCGCCTGGGCGTGATCCCCACCGTTGCGCCATTTGCGCTGCCTTCCTCGCTCACCATGCTTCGCGCGCAGTTTCCAAAACTCAAATTACTTTTGCGCGAAGATTTAACCGCCGTTTGCTTAGAACGCCTCGCCTCCGGCGCGCTCGATGCGGCGCTCATCGCGCTGCCCTATGGTTTGCCGCCTGCGATCGAAACTTTGCCGCTGTTCGATGATGAGTTTCTGTTCGTGACCGGTGAGAGCAAACTCGGTGCCGCCGCCTCGCCATTGCCGCTCGAAAAAATCGATTCCGACAGCTTGCTCCTGCTCGAAGACGGCCACTGCCTGCGCGATCATGCTATCGCCGCGTGTGGCCTCAAAGAAACGCCGCGCAACAGCAACCTCTCGGCGACCAGCCTCATCACGCTCACGCACATGGTCGAAAGCGGACTCGGCAATACGCTCTTGCCCGAACTCGCAATCGCCGGCGGCGTGCTCTCCGGCACCAGCCTCTACGCCCGCCGCTTCACGCCACGCGGCCCCGCACGCACGATCGCGCTCGCGTATCGCAAGACCTCCGCGCGGAAGCACGAAATCGCGGAGCTTGGAAAAGTGTTTGCTCGCAGTAAAGGGTTTACGGGGGCTACACGGGCTAAGACGGCACGAAAGGCGCGACTGGTGACGAAATAAACTACAGTGCAGTTTGGAAAGACGACATCACAGAAGAAAGCGCCCTTCGTTATGGATTCTGAAGGAAACGAAGAATATCGGTGGTTCTCGATAATGAGCGTCACCCAAAGAGTGTGGGATAAGCTCTTTACGCGCTCTGGTTCCATCCTGTTTTGCGTATTCGCGACGGCCTGTGGCGTAGCTTGGTACTCGAAGTCAGATCAACTATGGATGATTCTTCTGTCGCCTTTCGCTATAGCTGTCTTTGCGCTTGCGCTTTTTCTTATGAACATTGTTGCGATTTTTGGCGACGAGTTCGCGGACTGGGCGTTACGTAAAGCAATAAAAACACCAGATTCTCGGAATCTGTTTCATCGCTTGCTCTACTTTTTTCTTTCTAGTGTGGGCTTTGTTCTCGCAGCTGTAGTGCTGGGTTTAGGTGACCCCGATGTCCGAGGCTTCTGGAAACCGTAAGACAAGCTCCATGAAACGAACTTTAGCGACCCGCTGCACTAAAGTTTGCGCAACCTTTGTGATTTGCGTCGGTTTTTTCCATCAAAGCTACGCCCGCTCCACCGGCCCCACCCGCACCGAAAAAATCGACATGGTCGTGCTGCATTCGGCGGGCGGGCCGACGTGCGACGCGAAAACGAACAAGCCGATTTGGGTGAGCGCAGGAACACTTGAAGAAAACATGCGCAAAATCGAAGCACATCCGGTGCTCGGCATTCATTACATGATCGATCGCGAGGGCACCTTGCGCAAAAGCGTGCCGGAGCATCAAGTCGCGCATCATGTGTATCGCTACAGCGGTCGCTCGATCGCGATCGAACTCATCAATGACGGCGACGGACGCGATCCGTTTTCCGAAGCGCAACTTGATGCGCTCGTGAAACTCTTGCGCGATATCGTCGCGCGGCGCGGCATCGCGCGCGAAGGCATCAAGCGCCATTCCGATCTCGACTTCGGACGCATGCCGTGCGACAAAACACGGCGGCGCAAAGTCGATCCCGGCGATGAGTTTCCGTATGAGGTGGTGTTGGATCGGGTGTTCGCGAAGTAATTCGAATTGTGGGAGCGCGCTTGCGCGCGAATTACTCGGTCGTTCAATATTGATCCGGATACAAACGCCGTTTCGCGTGCAAGCGCGCTCCCACAGCTAGCTCGCGCTGTTCGTGGTTCGACAAGCTCACCACAAACGGAAGTGAAGCTCCAAAACATTTCGCTGTAGTTTCCAGTAGTGCTGCGTTGCAGCATAATCGGGCACATGAACGTGACCGCCGCTCCCATCCCTACTTCCGAAGACAAAGAAGCGCTCTTGAAAGCCGACACGCGA
>JBOFBL010000681.1:0-3277 GCA_051645545.1 Casimicrobium sp.
TCGCCGCAAGTCATCACTGGGTTCAGCGCCGTCATCGGCTCCTGAAACACCATCGCGATGTCGTCGCCGCGTCTCGCACGCAGCTCGTTCGGCGAGAGCTTCAATAGATCTTCGTCGCCCAATCGAACCTCACCCGCGCTCACGCGAACGTTGTCGGGCAACAAGCCCATGATCGAGAACGCGATCACTGATTTGCCTGAGCCCGATTCGCCGAGCAAGCAGAGAATTTCGCCTGGGTTCACGTCGAAGGCAATGTTTTCGACGGCGTGCGCGCGGTCGGCCCCGCTCGGGAGTGCGATGGAGAGATTGCGGACGGAGAGAACAGCACTCATCGGTCCGCATCCCTCCCGCGCGTCATCCCGGCGAAGGCCGGGATCCATTTATCCATTTCGTTGGTCTTCGAACAGAGAGAACTGTTGCCTAACGATGGGTCCCGGCCTTCGCCGGGATGACGCAAGTGAATCACCGCTTCTCCCCGCGCTTATTGAACTTAGGATCGAGCGTATCGCGCAACCCATCTCCCAAAAGATTCACCGCAAGCACCGTGAGCGTCAAGAAAATCCCGGGAAACCACATGTTGTACGGCGCAGAAGAAAACACGACGCGTGCCTCCGCCATGATGTTGCCCCAGGTCGGGATTTCACTCGGCAAACCAAGCCCAAGAAAACTCAAAATCGCTTCAATCAATATCGCCGAAGCACAAACGTAAGTGCCCTGCACCACCATCGGCGCGATCGAATTCGGCAGCACATGCTTGAGCAAAATTTTCCATGTAGGCGTGCCAACCGACACTGCTGCTTCGATGTAAGGTTCCTCACGAATCGTGAGAACGAGCGAGCGCACGAGCCGCGTCACGCGCGGAATCTCGGGAATGGCGATCGCGATGATGACCGTCGAGAGTTTCGCGCCGAGCGCCGCGATCAGCGCAATCGCAAGCAGAATCGCCGGGATTGACATGAGCCCATCCATCACACGCATCAGCACCGCATCGACGCCGCGAAAGTAACCCGCAAGCAAACCGAACAGGGTGCCAATTGCGAGCGCGAAGATCGCGACGGTCACGCCAACGATCAGCGACACTCGCGTTCCGTAGAGGACGCGCGAGTAAATGTCGCGACCGAACGAATCGGTGCCCATGAGCAAGGTGCGCTGTGCTGTTTGATTGTCCGGTCCTGTCCAATCCACCTGCGCGCCGGGCTTCTGATTCATGTTCACTGCGTCGAGCCACGCAGGATCGGTTGTACCAAGCCAAGGCGCGAAAAGCGCGACCACGATGAGCGCCGCAAGCACGATTGCGCCGAAGCGTACGGCGCCGTTTTTGAGGACGCGTTTCAACGTCGAGTTCATCGCGAGTTTGTAGGAGCGGCTCCGCCGCGACCAAGAACCGTGACGTGAAGAAGGGTCGCGGCAGAGCCGCTCCTACAGAGTAAACAAACCGCACACATCAATACCGAATCCGCGGGTCAAAAAACAAATACGACACATCCACCAACAAATTCACCATCACATACAAGAACGAGAAAAACAAAATCACGCCCTGGATCACCGGAAAGTCGCGCGCGAGCACGGCATCCACCGTGAGCGTTCCCAAGCCCGGAATCGAGAATACGCTCTCGGTTACCACGACACCACCGATCAACAATGCAATGCCGATGCCGATCACCGTCACTATCGGCACCGCCGCATTCGCGAGCGCATGCTTGATGAGCACGCGCGCTTCGGGCAAGCCCTTTGCACGAGCCGTGCGCACATAATCCTCGGTGAGCGCTTCCGCCACGCTCGCGCGCGTTACGCGAGCGATCAATGCGACATACACAATCGACAACGTGATCGCGGGCAACATTAAATGCTTGAGCCACTCGAAAAATCCGGCAGAAAGCGGCCTATAGCCCTGCACCGGAAACCAATCGAACTTGAGCGAGAAAAAGTAAACGAGCAAATAGCCGATCACGAACACCGGAATCGAAAATCCAAGCACCGAAAAACCCATCAGCGCGCGATCGAGCCACCCACCGTGTCGCCAAGCGGCGAGCGTGCCAAGCGGCACCGCGACGATCACAGTAATGACAATCGTCAAAAACGCGAGCGAGAGCGTCGGCCCCACTCGCTCCGCAATCAGCGCGGTCACTTCTTTCTTGAAGAAAAACGATTGCCCGAGATCGCCAGTGAGCAAGCCTTGCGCCCAAATCCAAAACTGCGCGAAGAAACTGCGATCGAGCCCGAGCTCGGTGCGAATGCGCGCGATGTCTTCATTGGTTGCCATGTTCCCAGCAATCACCGCGGCCGGGTCGCCCGGCACCATGCGGATCAAGGTGAACACAATGATCGCAACGATCAGCATCACCGGGATGGTGGCGAGAATGCGTTTTGTGAGAAATGCGCCCATCGCACAGTTTTACCAGCGCATCGGCTAAAACATCAATTCGTGTTTACGTTTTGGTGTATCGAATGCCCACTCTGCCAACGATCATGAAAGCCATCGAGCATGGCGCCGGCGGCGATCCTTCTTGCATGCGCTTGATCGATACCCCGGTGCCAACGCCCGCCGCCGACGAAGTGCTCATTAAAGTGCACGCAGCGGGCGTCAATCGCCCTGACGTGTTGCAACGCTCCGGCAAATATCCGCCGCCCGCGGACGCCTCGCCTTACATGGGCCTCGAAGTCTCGGGCGAGATCGTGGCTTTGGGGAAAGAGGCTGCGCGCTGGAAAGTGGGCGATACCGTCTGCGCACTCACGCCCGGCGGCGGCTACGCCGAGTACTGCGTTACTCCCGCTGCGCATTGCTTGCCGATTCCAAGCGGTCTCACCATCACCGAAGCCGCAGCAATCCCGGAAACTTTCTTCACAGTGTGGGCCAACGTTTTTCTGCGCGCAAATTTCAAAGGCGGCGAATCGATTTTGATTCACGGGGGATCGAGCGGCATTGGTTCCACCGCCATTCAATTGTGCAAGGCCTTTGCCGCGACCGACATTATCGTCACTTGCGGCGATCAAACTAAGATCGACTACGCGATCAAAATAGGTGCCGATCACGGTATCAATTACAAAACCGAAGACTTCGCTGAGCAAGTGAAAACGCTCACGGAGGGGCGCGGTGTAGACGTCGTGCTCGACATGGTCGGCGCGCCGTATTTCCAGAAGAACTTAGATGTTTGCGCCATCGAAGGCCGCATCGCGCAAGTAGCGTATCAACATGGATCGAAAGCCGAACTCAACCTGCAAGCGCTCATGATGAAGCGCCTCACCTGGACGGGATCCACGCTACGCGCGCGACCGA
>JBOFBL010000682.1:0-13119 GCA_051645545.1 Casimicrobium sp.
CAGCAAATTCATGCCGTGGTTGTTGCCCGATTTGTTGAACGGCGCGTTCGGGCCCGGCTTCAGCGAAGAGGACAAAAATCGTTTGCTCGAAGGCGCGGCAGCGCATGCGAAGGCTCATGCGCATCAGTTAATCGAGCAGCTACGCAGCGAAGTGGAGACCAGTGCTCGCGCGACGCTTGTGCCGCTTGCGCTGTCGTTCGGTGCGTCACAGCCGCAGCTGCAATTTAGCCAGAGCGTGATTGAAGTCGATAAGACCGGCGAGGTACGCAAACTTTCCTCGTCAAACCATGATTTTCCAAGTGCTAGCAATTAAACGATTTGCCCAATTAATGTGGGCGATAAGCTTGTTTATAGCATTTTTCGATAAATAATTGAAATGGCCTTGTCGCCCAATTAGATTCGGCGATTCATACGAAAGTTTATTTCGTATTCTGCTGTCACATGGAGGCACTTTGTGTCGCTCGCAGACAGCGCAGTGATTTGCTAACGTAGCTTGATGCGCACGTACTTCGGGCTCCCACACACCGTTTTCATCCTCGGTGCAATCAGCTTCTTAAACGACGCGGCGAGTGACGCGGTGTACCCGCTGCTACCGCTCTTCTTTGCCGCGACGTTTGCGAGCGGGCCGCAGCTCTTGGGACTCATCGAAGGCGCGGCGAACGCGGTCGCGGCGCTCATGCAATTGATCTCCGGTCGACTCTACGACAAGACCGGTCGCGCAAAGCCCTGGATGATTGCGGGATACGCAATGCCTGCATTGTCGCGTCCGTTGATCGCGTTCACCTCGCTCTGGCCGGTTGTGCTCGCGCTGCGTGTGTTTGATCGCATCGGTAAAGGCTTACGTTCCGCGCCACGCGATGCGCTGCTCGCAGCGAGCGTATCGCAGGAGAAACGTGGTTTCGCGTTCGGTGTGCATCGCAGCGCGGATCACGCGGGTGCGGTGGTTGGGCCACTCGTTGCTGCGGCACTTATTGCATCGGGCTGGAGCATTCGTGAGGTGTTGATTGCCACGCTGGTTCCAGGCGTGCTTTGCGTGTTGCTTACGCTGATCGTTAGAGAAGAGGAGGGCACGCTTGCGAGCAGATCGCGAACGACGATCGATTGGCGATGGAGTGCATTGCCCGTGTCACTTAAACGCTACCTGATCGCAACGGCGCTCTTCGCGCTCGCCCATGTGAGCAACATGTTCATGATCTTACGCGCCAAGGATGCGGGCGTGACCGACGCGCAGATACCGCTCTTGTGGGCCGCGTTTTCCGCAGCCGCGATGGTGCTCTCGCCAAAACTCTCTTCGCTCGGCGACCGGCTCACCCATTGGCGATGGGTCGCGATCGGTCGTGCGGGTTACGTGATCGTTGCCTTGCTGTTTGCGTTGCTGCCGGCAACGCCGATCAACATCGTGTCGCTCTTCGCGCTCTATGCTGTGATGATCGCGGCGACCGAAGGTGTTGAAAAGGCGGTTGTTGCTGAGCTCGCACCAAAAGAACAACTTGGCACTGCGTTCGGTTGGTTCCACTTGCTGCGTGGCATTGTGATCCTACCTGGTAGCGCAGCGTTTGGCACGCTGTGGGCCTATGGCTCTCCGCAGCTTGCCTTCGCAACAAGTGCGTTCATTGCGACTGCTTCGATTTTCTATCTCGCGCGACGTGACAACGCAAATCATGCGCCACTGTAGCAACCCACTACGCAGGATTGAAGTTCGGTGTACACCACTTCGCGCGATACAAGGCCAGCGCGGCACGCCACGCGGGCGAGCCAAACGCGCCACCGCTTTGATGCGTGATTGCAATTGGCCAGGTAGCGAGCAAGAGCCCGGCCGCGCGTGCGGTACGAGAAAAATCCATGTCGTAAAAATGAAATTTAAACTGCGGATCGAACAAGACTTTGGCTGCATTCAATGAGGATTTTTTCGCGGCAATAAGCACCCCGTCAAGCAGCTCACAGGCAGCGGGCGCGATACCAAACGCACTAATCTCACCAAAGGGCATCTTTCCGTGGCCAACATAACCGGAAAGATTTTCGCGATCATCCCAAGTAAACGCGTCATCAACAAAGCACCATGCCGGATGCGTGTCGAGCACGCGTTTGTTGCCGGCCACGCCGATCACGTCATAGGTGGCCAGACCGTCGATCACGCGATCGGCAAAGCAATAATCTTCGAGCCACACATCATCGTGCACGAACACAAGCGCATCGGTTTTGCTCTGCGCGTCGATGCGTCGGTTGTAAATCTCGGGCAAACCAAGCGCATTATTGAACGCCACTGTTGCCACCAGCCGGTTGTCGAAGCGCATTCGTCGCAACGATTGGCCGAGCGCAGATTGTGTCCAAAACTGCGGTTGGGGCAGGCGCGTGGCAGTAACAATTTCAATCAGCATCGGTAAATTTTGCCTTATCGATATGCGCATGTAGGTTTACAGTTTTTATCGAGCAGAGCGATTGCTTATTTCTTCATCGGCATCCAACTTGCTCGCCTACAAAAACCTCGCGCGGCTCGCTGCTGTGTTCGAACCATTTTCCAGAAAAAACGCCATGCAGCTTGATTTCGTCGCCGCACACACGCAACCAATCACCTTCGGGCAAACCGAACACTGGCATCGTTGGATTCAAATGCAGGAACTCCGCGAGGCGCTGATCGCGCGTCTCGCCCATCCAACCTTCAGGCACCGCATTCGTGTAATGCGCATTCAACTGAAAATCGATCACGCCTAGCGCGTCCATACCGCCTGCATCGATGATCGGCATGTCGTTGGTCGTGCGAATCGTCGGCGCGCAAATGCCGCTGCCTGCGCTCCAGCCCACATACGGTTTGCCTTTGAGAATTTCATTGCGCAAGGGCACGATCAATTCTTTGCGTCGCAAGTGATGCAGCAAGTTAAACGTGTTCCCACCGTTGACCATGATCGCGTCGGCTTCTTTCAATGCGGCGACGGGATCTTTGAAATGATGAATCGCGATGATTTCTTTGCCGAGTTTTTCTAAGCCCTTGCGCACATTCTTCGCGGTCGAATCCCACACGATCGTCACACTCGCATAAGGAATCAGCACGATCTTTTTCGCGTCGCCCAGCGTCTCTGCAATCGCATCGACCGCATGTTCAAGGTATTCGCGGCCGGGCATGCGCGAATTGGAAAGAAGAAGCATGTTTTTCATGGCTCGAATATGCCATCTTCGGACTAACTGTGGGAGCGCGCTTGCGCGCGAAACTTGCCGATTCGCAAGTGCATTTTTCGAAGTGAAACGGCAGCAACCCGCAGAATCGCGCGCAAGCGCGCTCCCACAGATGGAGGTTTCACAGAATACTGTTTGGATTTACACTAGTAGCTTGCAGTTGGGAGGCTGCGTTCGATCAACTTGAGCAGTCGTCATGCCCGCTAAACGCATCAGCAAATCCGCCAAAGCCGTAACCCCAACGCCGCCCGCGCCCGCGAGCACCGACATCCGCATTCGCGGCGCACGGCAAAACAATCTCAAGAATCTCGATCTCGATATTCGTACGGGTGAACTGACCGTTGTCACTGGCGTATCCGGTTCCGGCAAATCTTCGCTCGTGTTCGACACGCTCTACGCTGAGGGGCAACGGCGCTACGTCGAAACCTTCTCGCCGTACGCGCGGCAATTCCTCGATCGCATGGATAAGCCGCAAGTCGATCGCATCGAAGGTATTCCACCCGCAATCGCGATCGATCAAACGAATCCGGTGCGGACCTCGCGATCGACCGTTGGCACGATGACCGAGGTCAACGATCATCTGAAGTTGCTGTTCGCGCGGCTTTCGACGCTTTACTGCCAGGGTTGCGGTTCACGCGTCGCGCGTGACACGGCCGATTCGATTTACATCGATCTCAAGCTGCGCGCTGCGAAAGCGAACGATCCGCGCGTGGCGATTACGTTTCCGATTACGGTGCCCGAGAACTTCAAAGAAAGCGAAGTCGAACAGTTTCTGTCGGCGCAGGGGTACACGCGGGTGCATGCGCGCGAGGGCGCGGTGCTGCATGTCGTGCAGGATCGCATGCGCGTAGGCACGAGCGAGAAGTCGCGGGTGATGGAGGCGTTGGAGGCGGCGTTGGCGCGGGGTGCGGGGCGCGTGAATGTGTTTTTGCTCGATGTTGAATCTGTAGGAGTGGCTACGCCGCGACACGATGTTGATAGTGGAGACGATGGTCGCGGCAGAGCCGCTCCTACAAAGTCGGCGGTCTGGTCGTATTCCTCCACATTGCACTGCCCCACCTGCGACATCACCTACAGCGATCCAAATCCTTCGAGCTTCTCGTTCAACAATCCGCTCGGCGCGTGCGACACCTGTCGCGGTTTCGGTCGCGTGATTGGTGTCGATTTGGGGCTGGTGATTCCCGATGAGGGCAAGACGCTCGCCGAAGGCGTGATCAAACCGTGGCAAACCCCGAGCTTCAAGGAATGCCAGGACGATCTCACCAAATACATGAAGGCGCGCAACATTCCAATGCACGTGCCGTTTCGCGATTTGGGGCCGAACGATCGTCGCTATGTGATCGAGGGCGACGACACCTGGCGCTCGTGGGAGAAGGATGCGAACAAGCGCTGGTATGGCGTGCTGCGTTTCTTCGATTGGCTCGAATCGAAGGCGTACAAGATGCACATTCGCGTGCTGCTGTCGAAGTATCGCGCGTACACGGCGTGCACGGCGTGTGAAGGCGCGCGACTCAAGCCGACCTCGCTTAACTTTCGTTTGGGTTCGAAGGCAAACGCGGATCGTGTGCTCGCGCCCGCAAAGCGCTTTTCACCGCGCCACTTCGCGTTTGCGAAATCGTCGCGCGAGTTGCTCGAATCACTACCGGGGCTCACGATTCACGACTTGATGCTCTCCCCGATTGAAAAACTGCGTACGTTTTTCAATGAACTGGAATTCTCGGAGCAAGGCGCGGTGATGGATGAAGCGGGCGAGCTCGTGCTCGGCGAGATTCGTTCGCGACTTGGTTATCTCTGCGACGTGGGCTTGGGCTATCTCACGCTCGATCGCCAATCACGCACGCTCTCGGGCGGCGAAGTGCAACGCATCAATCTCACAACCGCGCTTGGCACTTCGCTCACCAACACGCTGTTCGTTTTGGACGAGCCCTCGATTGGTCTGCATCCGCGCGACATGACGCGCATCATCGGCGTGATGCAGCGATTGAAGAGCGCGGGCAACACGCTCGTCGTCGTCGAACACGATCCGCAAATCATGTTCGCTGCGGATCGTTTGCTTGATATTGGGCCGGGGCCGGGTGAACGTGGTGGCAACATCATTTTCGACGGAGCACCGCGAGCGCTCGCGCAGACGACTGATTCGCGGACGGCGGCGTATTTGTTGGGGCGAGAACGGATTGCCCGCGCATCGCGTCCGATTCCCTCTCCCGCCGCGCGGGAGAGGGTGCCCGACAGGGCGGGTGAGGGCGATGGATTGAACTCCGGAGCAACCGCCCTCACCCCAACCCTCTCCCGCACTGCGGGAGAGGGAGAGATCATCCTCATCGGCGCGCGCGAAAACAATCTCAAAAGTATCGCGGTTCGCCTCCCGTTACGCGCGTTGACGACGATCACTGGCGTCTCCGGCTCCGGCAAATCGACGCTCATTCAAGACATCCTCGTCCCCGCGCTCTACAAGGCGAAAGGCAAAACGACCGACGCGCCGGGGCATTACGACACGCTCTACGGTCATCAAAACGTCGACGACGTGGTGTTCGTCGACCAATCGCCGATCGGCAAATCCTCGCGCTCGAATCCGGCGAGCTTCGTCGGCGCGTTCGATGCGATTCGTGCGATTTTCGCGAAGGCCGCGATGTCGGCCGAACGCGGGTACACGGCGGGCACGTTCAGTTTCAATGCGGGCAATGGTCGCTGCCCGACGTGCTCGGGTTCGGGCTTCGAGCATGTCGAAATGCAATTTCTCTCAGACGTTTATCTGCGTTGCCCCGATTGCGATGGCACGCGGTTCCGCGCGGAGATTCGCGAAGTGAAAGTCAACGGCAAGAGCATCAGCGACGCGCTTGAGATGACGGTGTCGGAAGCGATCGCGTTCTTTGCAGACATCAAAGGCGGCGCGGAAGTGCTGCGCACCTTGCAACCGCTCGCGGATGTGGGCCTCGAATATGTGCGACTCGGCCAACCGGTGCCAACGCTCTCCGGCGGCGAGGCGCAGCGATTAAAGCTTGCGGGACATCTCGCGGAGAGCGTGGAAGGCCGTTCGATTGCGATGTTGCCGAAACGCGTCAAAGGCGATCCCGAAGCGCCGCGTGGAAAACTCTTCGTATTCGATGAGCCCACTACTGGGCTTCACTTCGATGACATCGCGAAGTTACTCACGGCCTTCGACAAGCTGCTCGACGCCGGGCATTCGCTGATCGTGATTGAGCACAATCTCGACGTGATTGCGGCAAGCGATTGGCTCATCGATCTTGGCCCCGAAGGCGGCGACGCTGGCGGCGAAGTCGTTTTCGAAGGCACGCCCGCCGAGATTCGAAAGCACAAAACGTCGCACACCGGCAAAGCGCTCAACGATTACGAACGCGATCTCGCCGCGCTCGCAGAATCCACTCGAAAGTCGTCGCACAAAGTGGAAGAGGTGCGCGGCACGTATCTCGCACGCGCCGCCTCACGCTCAATCCGCGTGCTACATGCGCGCGAACACAATCTGAAAAATGTGAGCGTCGATATTCCGTCGAAGGGCTTCACAGTGATCACCGGACCTTCGGGTTCCGGCAAATCGACACTCGCGTTCGACATCATCTTCAACGAAGGGCAACGCCGCTATCTCGAATCGCTCAATGCGTATGCGCGGCAATTCGTGCAACCCTCCGCGCGGCCCGACGTCGACGCGATTCATGGCATACCGCCGACGGTTGCGATTGAGCAGCGTGTCTCACGTGGCGGTCGCAAATCGACGGTTGCCACGCTCACTGAGATTTATCACTTCCTTCGCTTACTCTGGATGAAACTCGGCACGCAATATTGCCCGACTTGCGACGTGCCGATCGAGCCGCAATCGCTCGATGCGATCGCTGCGCGCGTGTTGAAGGAATTCAAAGGTAAGCAAGCGACGGTGCTCGCACCACTCGTGATCAACCGCAAAGGACTCTACACCGATCTCGCGAAATGGGCGAAAAGCAAAGGCTTTGCGCATCTGCGTGTCGATGGCGAAATGATTCCGGTTGCGCCGTGGCCGCGACTCGATCGGTTTATCGAGCACACGATCGAATTGCCGATTGGCACGAGCGAAGTCGCGATCAAGAATGAGAAAGACATTCGCGCCGCGCTCACACAAGGGCTTGATTACGGCAAAGGCGTTGTGCATGTGCTCGCGTGGAAGAAGGGTTCGAAGGACGCTGAGCTCGTTGTGTTCTCAACAAAACGCGCCTGCCCAAGTTGCGGCACGAGCTTTGCGGAACTCGATCCACGACTTTTCTCGTTCAACAGCAAACACGGTTGGTGCACGAGCTGCCAGGGCACGGGCGAGAGCGTGAAAGGTTTCAAGCGCGATGAACGCGTTACTGAAGAATTCGCTGACCGCGAACTCGATGCGTTCCTCGACGCGAAAGAAGCGTTCGAAGTCTGCGTCTCGTGCGAAGGCGCGCGACTCAATCCGATCGCGCGCAATGTGCGTTTCCGCGACGAAGGCATTCATAAACTTGTCGAACAATCGGTGCTCGATGTCGAGGCATTCGTTCATTCGTTGAAACTCAGCGGACGCGAAGAAGAAATTGCGCGCGACATCGTTGCTGAAGTGAAATCGCGATTGAGTTTCTTGAAAGAAGTCGGCTTGGGTTATCTTACGCTGAATCGCAGTGCGCCGACGCTCTCGGGCGGCGAAGCGCAACGCATTCGGCTTGCCGCACAACTCGGCTCGAATTTGCAGGGCGTCGCCTACGTGCTCGACGAGCCTACCATCGGCTTGCATCCGCGCGATAACCGCATCCTGCTTGACGTGCTCGAAAAATTGCAAGCCAAGGGCAACACGCTAATCGTCGTTGAGCATGACGAAGACACGATTAAGCGCGCGCATCACATCATTGATCTCGGGCCTGGCGCGGGCGTGCGCGGCGGCGAAGTCGTCGCGCAAGGTACGGCAGCTGAGCTCAAAGCAAATCCGCGTTCGATCACTGGCAGATTCTTGAAGAAACCGTTGCAGCATCCCGTGCATCAACGTGCGCCAATTGCGAAGAACGCTGAATCGATCGAAATCAAAAGTGCGTCGCTCAACAATCTGCAAAACGTCAACGCACGCATTCCACTGGGTCGCTTGAACGTGATCACCGGCGTCTCGGGCTCCGGCAAATCCACACTCGCACGCGAAGTGCTGCACGAAAACCTGGCCGCGCTCGTCTCCGCGAAGAACAATCGCAAAAAGTCGCCAGCGTTCGTTGGCTGCAAATCGATCGAAGGTTGGGAGGCGATCGACCGCGTGCTCGAAGTCGATCAAACGCCGATCGGAAAAACACCGCGCTCCTGCCCCGCAACCTACATCGGTTTCTGGGACAACATCCGAAAGCTCTACGCCGACACCACTGAGTCGAGAATGCGCGGCTACGGCCCCGGTCGTTTCTCGTTCAACGCGAAAGGCGGTCGCTGCGACGCCTGCGATGGCGCGGGCGTGAAAACGATCGAGATGAATTTTCTGCCCGATGTGAAACTGCCTTGCGACGTGTGCAACGGCGCGCGCTTCAATAGCGAAACACTCTCGGTGCTCTGGCGCGAGAAATCGATTGGCGATGTACTCGCGATGAACGTCGAAGACGCGGTGGAGTTCTTCGCGTCAATGCCCTCGATTCATCATCCGCTCAAACTCATGCGCGATGTCGGCCTAGGTTATCTCACACTCGGCCAACAAAGCCCAACGCTCTCTGGCGGTGAAGCGCAACGCATCAAACTCGTGACCGAACTCGCAAAAGTCAGAGAACCCTTGGTGCTCACCGAAAGCACCGATCCAAAAGATGCGCCGAAGCTCTCGAAGAAAGCGCAAAAGCTTGCGAAAAGCGCGGCACCACAAACCGTCGTGAAGCCGTCGGGTGGGCGGCGCGCACTGAATCCGCATACGCTCTACGTGCTGGACGAGCCCACGGTCGGCCTGCACATGGCCGACGTCGAAAAGCTCATCCACGTCCTGCATCGCCTAGTCGAAGCCGGCAACACGATCGTTCTCATCGAACACAATCTCGATCTCATTGCGGAAGCCGATTGGATCGTCGATATGGGTCCCGAGGGCGGCACCGGCGGCGGCAACGTTGTCGTGCAAGGCGATGTGCCAACGCTGCTTAAAGCAAAAGACAGGTCGCACACGGGGCGTGTTTTGGCGGAGTTCTTGTAGCGCGCGTTAGCGCATACCAAACGCTTTGCGAATCACCGCTTCGGATTTTGTATAGAACTCGACACGGTTTTCAAGTTTCGCGAAGCCGTGACCTTCGTCGCTTTTGTAAAGCCATTCGACTGGCTTGCCTGCGCGTTCGAGCGCATCGCGCATGCGTGAGCCGTGCTGCTGCGGCACACGGCGATCTTCGCCACCATACGCGAGCAACACGTGTGCCGTGATTGCATTTGCATTGTTCACTGGCGACGTGTTCTTAAGTTGTTCGGCATCTTTACTTTCATCGCCGACGAGGATCGGTGCGATAAATTTCTGAAACGCGGTGTCGCTGTAATCCGCCCACGTAATCGATTGAAAGAGTTGTAAATCGGTTGGCGCGACGATGGCGATGGCCGCTTTGTATAGGTTCGGCGTTTTTGCTGCGCCTTGCAGCGCTGCGTAGCCGCCGTAACTGCCGCCCATAATGGCGATGCGGTTGGGGTCGGCAATGCCTTGTTTGATCGCGTAATCAACGGCATCTGCAATGTCGTCTTGCATTGCAAGACCCCACTGTTTATTGCCGGAAATCCAGTGACGATAGCCGAGACCGAGCTGCCCGCGGAACGTCGGCACGATGACAGCGAAGCCGCGTTGCGCGAAGTATTGAACGTCGCTCGACCAACACAGGCAGGGCGCTTGCATCCAGGGGCCGCCGGGCACGAGCACCACGGTTGGCGCTGGCCGATTGGCAACACTAGTCGGCTGCGCAACGATCGCCGCGAGCGGCAAGCGATCGCGCGCGGGAAATTTCACATAGCGCATGTCAACCATCGCGTCGCTGGTCAGGCCGCTACGAAAATCGAATAGGAATTTAAGTTTGCGCGACGCGAAGTCGAATTCGTAGACGCTACCGGAATGTTTGGGGCCACTACTCACCACCAGCATGCGCTTTGTCTGCTGCGGTGGTGTAAACGTGTTCACGAGCCCTGGCAGCGCGTCGTCGATAGCGCGCTGAATGTTGCGCCAACTCTCGTCAAGCCAATGCGTACGAAGACGCTCGTCGATATAGCGCACGCCCGCCAATTTCTTCTTAACCGGATCGAATACCAAGTCGCCATGATCGACGCGCGAATGCGCAAAGATCCATTCGCGCAGTTGACCGGTTTGCGGATCGGCGCGGGCGATGCCCGCGACGTCGCGAACATTGGCGTTGACGCCGGTTGAATTGGCGAATAGGCCGCCGTTCGCGGTTGGGAGCGCGCGCGCTGCGGCGTAAGTTGAAACGAGTAACGACCCGTCGTAATCGAAACCTGCGACGACGCTGCCCTGCTCGGTAAATTCGCCTTCGAACATGCGTTGCCATTTCGCATTCTCGCCCGCGCGCCAGTGCGCAGACATGCGTGTACGCACCTGCGAGAGCATCGCACGCGGCACGCCGCTGCGATCAAGCACCCACAAGCGCGCGTCGCCGGGGTGCTCGAACGACAGCAGCGTTTTGCGCGCAGTGCGTGTGTTGAGGCGATAGATGTCGAGCGCTTCGAAATTGCTATCGTTGGCGGCAACGATCACGTCATCGCTGCCTTCGCCGACGGCCTGCATGAAAATCGAATAGCGCGGTCGCAACACGAGCGCGTCGCCCGTGCCGAGCGGGCTCACCAGGCGACGCGCGTTGTTGCCATCGCGATCGATCGCGAACATGCCGCCTTGTCGCCACGGTACGCTGTTGCCTGCGGCGTCGAGCACATTGCCGGTGGTGAAAATCAAACGGTTGTTGTTGACCCAGTGCAATTCGACAACGTCACTGTCATCGAATGGCGTGATGAACGTCGATCGATTGCTGTCGAGATTGATGACTGCGATATTGAGTCGGTCTTTTTTGTCGCTGCGTCGCGCGAGCACTGCCATGTGCGTGCCGTCGGGCGACAGCGTGGGTGCGAACACGTCGGGGTTGCGAAAGAGTATGTTCGCTGCAATCGGCGCATTGGTGGGCGTGCTTGCGCCGCCAGCGATTGCGCCCGGCTGCGCCGTAGCATTCGATACCAGACTCGAGAGCGCGAGCAACAGAAGCCACAACGACACAACGCCATCGCGCACGCGCTCGATCGTGCGAGCGAGGTATCGCTGCGTCGCGTTTGCGTTGTGTCGAGCGTCAGTTCCGGTCATCTTGTCATTTTGAATGGGTTCGTCGCAATCGCGAGCGCCGAAGCGACGAGTCACGAACGCAGGAGATGAACCACGATAAGTGTGCTCCAACTACTGTGAGTACCGCCCAATTTTATTGGGCATACGGTAAGAATACGCTTATTTTCGATAAATGTTATTTTATGGTTTATCGCCCAATTAAATTGGGCGATAAACAGAAGAGCTCGGACGCACTTACATCTGCTTGAACAGGTGAAAAAAGTGTCGGCTCACACTAATTTTTTCCTCGGTGCCGCGCAGGACCAGCGAGTGTTTTTCAACGCCTTCGCGCACGATTTTCGTGATGCGATTGACGTTCACAATCGCGCCGCGATGCACTTGCCAGAACACTTCTTGATCGAGTCCTTCGACCAGTTCTTTAAGCGACGTGCGAATGAGCACGTCTTCCTGCTCGGTAACCACGCGCGTGTACTTCGTGTCCGATTGAAAAAAAATCACATCGTCGACGGGAAACATTTTCACATCGTGGCCAACGAGCGCTTTGATCCAGCGCAGTCGTTCCGTCGTGCGCGGATTTTGGCTGTTGATGAGATGCACAACGGGCGTCACATCTTCGGGCGGTATCGCAACCTGATCGATCAATCGATCGATCGTCGTTTGCAAGCGATCGGCTTCGATCGGTTTCAACAAGTAATCGACCGCACCACGCTCGAAGGCTTCGATCGCGAATTGATCGTAGGCCGTGCAAAACACGATCTTGGCTTGATCGCCGATTTCACCCGCCACTTGCAAGCCGGTCATCACCGGCATCTTGATGTCTAAGAAACACACATCAGGGCGCGTTTCGTTGAATTTCTGCAACGCGTCGTCGCCATTGGTCGCCTCGGCGACAATCTCGCAGCGATTGGCGTGTGCGGCAAACAGTTCGCGCATGCGTTCGCGCATAAGCGGTTCATCGTCGGCAATCAAACAACGTAGCGGTGTCATGTCGTTTTCTCTGTGCTGGGTTCAAAGGGGAGGGTGAGCGTTGCCACGCAACCATGCGGCGAGTTTTCTTTGAGCGCAAGCTTCGCGCGATCGCCGTAAATCGCTTGCAGGCGCTGCGAAATGTTGGCGAGCCCGAGACCGGAGCCGACTTCTTTTTCGGCAGTCGCAACAAGACCAACGCCGGTATCGGCGACAGTGACGACGAGCGTTTCGCCATCGCGCTTTGCAGTGACATCGACACGACCGCCATCGCGCGCGGGCTCAATACCGTGCTTGATTGCGTTTTCGACGAGCGTCATCGCAAGCGCGGGCGGCAGCGAATAATCGGCGAGTTCGGGCGGTGCGTTCACGCTAAATTGCAGGCGATCGCCCATGCGCGTTTGCATGATCGAGAGAAACGCAGCGATCTGTTCGAACTCACGCTGCAACGCACCGCGCTCGTCGCGCATCGAAGGAATCGCGATGCGCAAAAAGCGCACGAGATGACCAATTAACTTCGCCGCATCCGGTGCACCCTTGCTTGCGAGTTGTTGGGCGGAAGCGAGCGTGTTGAACAAAAAATGCGGTTCGATCTGCGCTTGCAACATGCGCAGTTTGGTCTCGGTGAGTTGTCGGGCAATATCGCTTTCGTTTTTTTCTGCCGAGAGTTTTCGATTGGCAATCGAGACGTGTTGCGCACGCAGATACACGAT